>DAOSIN010000182.1:0-4664 GCA_035366675.1 Salinivirgaceae bacterium
ATATCTATAATCAAACATGGTTGATTGGGAAAAAGAACTGCTGCACCAGCTGAAGCGGCAATTCTATCTAATCCCAACGTTTCTGGTGTTTTATAATCAATTTTTATAGGCAATTTTGTTTTGTATGACAAAATATGAAATGAAATGTTCTTATCTGTCAGAAAACTCTCTATTCCGGTCAAATTTTTACCTGACGTGGAGATAATAACAGCTTTGACATAAGTGTTGAATAAGTCGTCGTAGCAAATTTCGTCAGTTTCGATTATTTTTTTTTCAATCAACTCGTTACCTTTGAAATATCCAATCTTAGTTGTCGTGTTTCCTATATCAATTACTACATGCATTAAGGATAGTAGTTGTATGTTTATTTAATTTTAAATTTATTATTCAGCAATAATACCTATTGGACGACTATGTGTTTGTTGCATCGGTATTTACTACTGTAAAATTTTATAAAAGATTGGACTTTTATAAAATTACAATTGGTATAAAACGCCGAAAGTTATATTAAAACAGATAATTATAGCATACTAAAAACGAAAATATTTAATAAAATTGTATAATAGTTTCAAAAAACTGTTGTTTTTGCCACAAAAATATTATCTTTGGGACTTAAATCCTCTTTATAAAACTATGGAAGCATTAATAATTGAAGCCACCCAAAAGACTCCAAGGGTAATATTAGACCCAGTAGAAAACCATTATGAGATTTCCGGTCTATCTCTACCAGAAAATGTTGTTAAAACGTACGATCCCATTATTAAATGGATTGAGGAAAACATGGGTAATATCAAAAGTGAATCAATAATTTTCAAGTTTAAGTTAGACTATCTAAATTCGGCATCAGCGAAGATGATTTCGCTAATTCTTACTAAACTTGAAGAGTTTTATAAGTCAGACCTTCCTATCGAAGTTGAGTGGTATTACAGTACCGACGATGATGATATTCGTTCAGAAGGTGAGATTTATTCAATGTTAAAAAAAGTGCCGATAAAACTTATCGAAGTGGCAAGTTCTCTTTGATTAAAGAACTGTAATAGAACTTAATATAGCCCTATGATAAGATATCATGGGGCTTTTTTAAAAAATTCAGCAACAATAAAACCAATTAATGACAACGCATTTCGGTCTATCCTCACTATTTGAAAAGTACCTAAAACACAAAAATATAGCCCCCCTATTAAACAGTTTTTCCAAAACAAATAGCGTTTCATTATCGGGACTAAACGAGTCGGCTTTCAGTTTTTTTCTTTTTGCTGTTTTCAAAAATTCACAATCCGATGTTTTTGTAGTTGCCAACGACCGCGAAGAGGCAGCATACTTGCACAACGAGGCTCAATCGATACTTGGCGACAAAAATTGCTGTTTACTTGTCTCTGATTATAAACGTGCCGCCATTTATGGTCAACACGACCCGGAGTCGGCTCTTTTGCGAGGCGAAAGCATTAGAGTAATTGTCGATACAAAAAGAGACCCACTTTTTATTGTAACATATCCCGAATCACTTATTGAAACTACTGTTTCTAAAGACGATATCGTTTCTAATACAATATCATTGCACAAAAATGAAAATCTCTCGCCAGACTTTTTAGCCGATTTGCTTCTTACATACAACTTTACATATGTCGATTTCGTCTATGAGCCGGGTCAGTTTGCTGTTAGAGGCGGTATTGTTGATGTATTTTCTTTTTCAAACATTAACCCCTATCGCATTGATTTTATGGGAGATACAGTCGATAGTATTCGTGTTTTCGATATTGAAACCCAGATATCTGAATATCAGGTCGATAGCATGAGCATAATTCCTAACTTGGGTATAAACAAAAAGGAGGATAACAGAGTTCCGATATCACATATATTGCGCGAAAACACGATTGTTGTTTATGATGACTACAGATTTACGGAAAGTAAACTTAAATTTTTATGGGAAACCGCGATAGAGAAAGAAAATGAACTTGAAATTGATATAAAAAATATTGTTACAAATGCTGACGAATTACTAAAAAACTTAGAGCGTTTCCCTATAATCCACAATATCAGGAATATAGACTCAGACACTCCTTTCAAGTTTCAAACTGAGACGCAACCAAATTTTTCGAAAAATTTTGAGCTTTTGCAGCAAACTATCGCCGAATACAACAAACTGAATTACGAAGTATTAATTGTATCCGAACAGCAAAAGCAGATTGATAGGATTGATACCATCTTAAATCAAATTGATAGCACAATAAGTTTCCATACAACGTTAGGCACTGTGCACAAGGGCTTTATCGATCACGATTTAAAAGTTTGTGTCTTTACCGACCATCAAATTTTCGACCGATACCACAAGTACAGAGTAAAGCTTGGATTTACCCGCAAGGAGGCACTTACGTTAAACGATATAACATCGTTACATCCGGGCGACTATGTTGTACATATCGACCATGGTGTTGGATATTTCGGAGGACTTGAAAAAATTGAGATTAACGGAAGAATTCAAGAGGTTATAAAATTGGTTTATCGCGACAACGATACGCTGTATGTCAATATCCATGCGCTTCATAAAATTAGCAAATACAAGGGGAAAGATGCCACACCTCCAAAAATCCACAAATTAGGCTCAGCGTTGTGGCAAAATACAAAAAACAGTGCTAAAAGCAAGATAAAAGATATTGCACGTGAACTTATTAGCCTTTATGCCGAACGGCTGAAACAACCGGGATTTTCGTTTTCGGCTGACTCTTATCTAAACCAACAACTTGAAGCGAGTTTTATTTACGAAGACACCCCCGACCAAGAGTTAGCAACCAAAGATGTTAAAACAGATATGGAGAGTTCATCACCAATGGACAGATTAGTTTGCGGTGATGTGGGATTTGGTAAAACAGAAGTGGCAATAAGAGCCGCATTTAAAGCAGCTTGCGACAATAAACAGACTGCTGTGCTTGTGCCAACAACCATTTTGGCTTTTCAACATATGAAGACCTTTACCGATAGGCTGAAAGACTTCCCTGTACGAATTGAATATATTTCAAGAATGAGAAGCGCAAAAGAGGTAAAGGCTGTTTTGCATGACTTGAAAAATGGTTTAATCGATATAATTATAGGCACACACAGATTAGTCTCCAATGACGTGCAATTCAAAGACTTAGGATTGCTAATAATCGACGAGGAGCAGAAGTTTGGCGTAAAAACAAAAGAGAAACTGCGCGCTATGAAAGTTAATGTCGATACGCTTACTTTAACAGCTACACCTATCCCGCGCACGCTACAGTTTTCGCTTATGGGTGCTCGCGACCTATCGATTATAAAAACTCCGCCTCCTAACCGACTTCCCATCACAACGGAGATACACACGTTCGACACCAATATTATTATGGAAGCTATTGATTATGAAATCAATAGAGGCGGGCAGGTCTTTTTTGTACACAATAGAATTCAAAATATCGTTGAAATTGAGAGAATTGTAAAGGAGATTTGTCCAAAAGCGAGGGTAGTTCACGCTCATGGACAAATGGAAGGTCGAAAGTTAGAAAAAATCATGCTCGAATTTATTGACGAAAAATATGATGTTTTAATTGCAACCACCATAATCGAGTCAGGTTTAGATATTCCAAATGCTAACACAATGATTATCAATGATGCGCATAATTTTGGACTATCGGACTTACACCAACTCAGAGGTAGGGTTGGTCGCTCGAACAGAAAAGCGTTTTGTTATCTTTTAACTCCACCGCTACAGGTGTTGCCAGCTGAGTCGAGAAGACGTTTGCAGGCAATTGAGTCTTTTTCTGAATTGGGAAGTGGTTTAAATATCGCTTTGCAAGATTTAGATATACGCGGTGCAGGAAACCTATTGGGTGGCGAACAGAGTGGCTTTATATCGCAACTTGGCTACGAAACCTATCAAACTGTTTTGCAAGAGGCTGTTTTGGAACTTAAAGAGCAGGAGTTTAAAAACTTGCTTGGCAATCGTCTAAACAACGAGCAATCCGCAAATATTGAAACAACAAGAGATTGTCAAATCGATACCGACTTAGAGATTTTATTTCCAGACAGTTACATAAGTAATATTACAGAAAGAATAAAACTCTACAAACAGTTAGATAATATAACAACCCAAGAGGAGTTGCATCAATTCTCAACAATGCTTATCGACCGATTTGGTAAAATTCCAAAGGAGACAGAGGAGTTAATAAATGTTGTAAAACTCCGCCGTAAAGCTGTTACTCTCGGCTTTGAGAAGATTGTAATAAAACAGCAAAAAATGATCTGTTATTTTATTAGCGACCAAAATTCGGATTTTTTCGACAGCCAAATATTCCAAAATATGCTTTTAGTTCTGCAAAGAGAGCCGAATTTAGCACGTATGCAGGAACACGCCGAGAAACTCAGACTTGTTGTTGAAAAGATAAAGTCGGTATCGGCAGCAAACAGGTTGCTTGATGTGTTTTTAAGTGATTAGCACTTGTCAATTAATACCGATTGGACTATGTATCTGTTACATCGATATATACAATTGGTATTGTTTAAGAAAAGTCTTTCTATTTGAAAATAAAGTGTTATATTACTGAACGTTATATATATAAATATAAGGGTATTCACTTTACACTGTTATTTGGTTGAATTTATCAATAAATTTTGAAAGTAAAGTAAATTAAATTATACAAAAGAAAAAAGAA
>DAOSIN010000183.1:0-4651 GCA_035366675.1 Salinivirgaceae bacterium
GAAGAAGTTGGCGAAAACGGTTATGTATACGGTATCGATATTTCGGATGGAATGCTTGAAAACGCCCGCCGTAATGCAGAGAAATTTGGCGTGACCAAAGTAAGCTTTGTGCGCAGCGAACTCGAAAAACTTGAACTTCAAAATGTTTTTGAAACCATAGAGATGCCTTTAGTTAAAGCTTTAGTTGAAATGGAGTTTATAGGCGTGAAAATTAATATTGAGGATTTGAACGCTCTTAGAGAGCAATATCAACGGGAGAGCCAAGAGATAGAAAACAAGATATTTGAATATGCAGGTTATCAATTTAATATTGCTTCGCCAAAACAACTTGGAGAGTTGCTTTTTGCCCGACTAAAAATAACCGACAAACCCAAGCTGACAAAGACCAAACAGTACGCTACTGGTGAGGAGGTTTTAGTTGAATTGAAAGATAACCACCCTATTGTAGGTTTAATATTGGAATACAGAGAGTTACAAAAGTTACTTAACACCTATATTGAAGCTCTTCCAAAATTGGTTAATCCAAAGACAGGACGAATACATACGTCATTTAATCAGGCGGTTACAAATACCGGTCGATTAAGTAGCACTAACCCGAATCTGCAAAACATCCCTATTCGTGACGAGCGCGGGAAAGCAATAAGAAAGGCTTTTGTTCCTGCTACCGAAAACCACGTTTTAATTGCCGCTGATTATAGCCAAATTGAGCTTAGAATAATGGCGCATCTTAGTCAAGATAAACACATGTTGGAGGCTTTTGCCAACGATATGGATATACACCAAGATACTGCTGCCAAACTTTTTGGAATTGCCCCCGATGAAGTTACACGCGAGCAACGTGGACACGCAAAGGGAGCAAACTTTGGTATTATTTATGGAATTTCGCCTTTCGGATTAGCCAAAAATACAGGATTATCTCAAAGCGAAGCTAAGACCCTTATAGATAGCTACTTCAAAACTTATCCAGGTGTCAAGCAATATATGGATTTTTCAATCGACTTAGCTCATGAAAAAGGTTACGTTCAAACAATTATGGGGCGAAAACGTTTTCTGCCCGAAATTCGTTCAGTAAACACAACCGTCCGCAAGGCAGCTGAACGAAACGCAATAAATGCCCCAATACAAGGCTCATCTGCCGATATGATTAAATTGGCAATGATTGATATTTATAACGAGTTTGAAAAAGAGAGGTTAAAAAGTAAAATGATTTTGCAGGTTCATGATGAGTTGGTTTTCGATGTTCCAACCGATGAGATTGAGATAGTTAAAAAAATTGTCGAAGACAAAATGTTGAATGCTATGAAGCTCAATGTTAAACTAAAAGTTGATGTAAATGTTGGAAGTAACTGGTTAGAAGCACACTAAAGCAATGAACAATTGAATGTCAGGGTGTTGTAGAGACGTCATATTATGGCGTCTCTGCAATGAACAATTAGCAATTAACAATTAGATATAGAGTACAGATAAAAAATCTGCGATAATCAGTTTAATCCGAGTCATCTGTGTTCAATAATTTGTAATAATGTATAAGATAATAAATTCACACTCACATATTCCATTGCCCAATGCAATATTTAATTGTAATATGCTTGGTGAATGTGATGGTGTTCTTCTAAACAGCGACAAATTATGTTCAATCGGTGTTCATCCTTGGGATGCAGAACAAATATCGGTTGAAAAGATTAAACCACTGTTTGAGCAGTTCAAATCAGCATGTAATGTCGTGGCTGTGGGCGAATGTGGTTTAGATAGGGTGCGTAAAGTTGATTTGGAGAAACAGAGAGAGGTTTTTCTTGCGCAATTGGAATTAGCTTCAGAAAACAGTCTCCCAGCCGTTATTCACTGTGTAAGAGCGTGGAGCGATATTGTTCCAATTATGCAAATGTTCAAAACCCTTACATATATACTGCATGATTTTAGGGCAAACTTGTTTCAAACTACAAAACTTTTGGAATATGACACCTATTTCTCTTTCGGGAAATCGATACTTAAACCATCGGAAAAAATAAAAGAGGTTTTAGGAATAATTCCTAAAGAGAGAATACTTATAGAAACTGACGAAGAAAAGATAGATATTGAATCGGTATTGGAATCAATTTGCTTAGTTTTGCAAACTGATAAGGAGTTGTTTAGAGAGCAACTTATAAAAAACACAAATAAAGCCTTTAAATTATGACCCCTAATTGGTTAAAACGCAATGAATTGCTTTTAGGACAAGAAGCTATTAAGAAACTTCAAGCAAGCCGTGTTCTATTAGCCGGTTTAGGTGGTGTAGGGTCGTGGACAGCAGAGTTTCTTGTACGTTCGGGCATTGGAAATCTTACTATAGTCGATTCCGATATTGTCGATGAAACCAATATTAACAGACAACTGCCAGCTACACATGAAACTATAGGTTTGCTTAAAACCGACATTATGAAAGAGCGGTTGCTAAGCATAAATCCACAACTTAGCTTAACAATTGTTAGTAAATATATTAACGAGGAGACAAATACTGAAATATTACAGCCTGACTATGACGTAATTATCGATGCTATTGATACTTTGTCGCCTAAAGTTTGGTTTTTGAATTTCGCACTACATAAAGGTTGCCCGGTTATCAGCAGTATGGGCAGTGGCGCGCGGCTTGATCCTACAAAAGTTGTTGTTGGCGATATTTCAGAAACGCAAAATTGTTCGTTAGCTAAAGCGGTGCGCAAGAGGTTGAGACGCATGAACGTAACAACACCATTTACAGCTGTATATAGCACTGAAAATCAAGTTAATGAAGCGGTTGTAGAATGTGAAGGGCGCAACAAGAAATCGGTAATAGGGACAGCCGTTTTTGTTCCTGCGGCTTTTGCTTGCGCAATATCTGCGCAAACAGTTAAAATTTTAATAGAAAATAATAACCAGAGATGAGAGCAGTTATACAAAGATGTCTTAGTGCATCAGTAACCGTTGAAAACCATGTTGTTGGAAAAATTGATAAGGGTTTTTTAGTTTTATTGGGAATAGAACATTCTGACACTTTGGAAGATGCCGAGTGGTTAAGTTCAAAGATTGCACAACTCAGAGTATTCGATGATAAGGAGGGGTTAATGAATCTATCAATTCAAGAAAATGGTGGTAATATTTTGTCAGTCAGTCAGTTTACATTACATGCGAAAACTAAAAAAGGGAATCGTCCCTCTTTTATTAATGCAGCTCCACCTGAAATTTCAAAACCATTGTATGAAAAATTTAATGAGCTACTTTCACAAAAGATTGGTAAACCTGTAGAAACCGGTATTTTCGGGGCACATATGTTAATATCGTTAGTTAACGATGGTCCGGTAACTATTTTTATTGATACAAAAAACAAAGAATAGCTTTAATTAACTTTTAAATAAAAGCAGTCGATTTTCTAATAGTTTAATATATTTTATTTGGTTTTGTGGTGAAAGGAAAGAAGATTTTATTTCTTGCTTCATTTTCTCTTCTGTTTCGGTAAATCGATAAAAACTGTTTTGAATCTGTTTTTCAGTCAATTGAAGGTTTAATCCTAAATTAATAAAATCAGATTTTGTTAATCTTCTTTTTTTACCATTTATGGTTAACGCTGTTTCCTCAGTATCTTCGGGAAGATGCAGAGTTACATTAAGCAAGTCGTATGCTGGCGATAAAACCCACTCATTGTTATTTAAAATCAGAGAGAAGTTTTTTAAGTGCATATCGTTATTTCCTGTGAGATAGCTAAAAACAACTACTTCAAAAAGTCGTAATAAATCCAATAGCGTATTTGCTGAATGTTCAGCCACAGCTTTACCTACTTTTTCTATTGAACTTTTATATTTATCAAAAGCCTCCAAAATCTGAAACATATCTAACATATGTATTTTCTGACCAGTTAGAGTGCGGTCTATTCGCTTGGTTATGTATGAAAGCTCGCCAGACTTAAGCCTAATCAATGATGAAGGAACCACAGAAATACCGCAAAGCTCTGCCATTTTCATGGTTAGATGTTCGTTTTCAGGCATTTGTGGATAGCTTTCATTTTGAGGTTTAAGAATATAGTTTCCGCCCAAAGTTCCCATTATGGTTAGCCTTCCATTTGCACTATCTCGTAAAACATCTCTAATAAATCCCAAAGAGAGTTTAGGTTCAACTCCAGGAACAGTTACTGAACTTTCAACGACTTGTCTGGCTAATTCAGCCATTTCAGACATGGTGTAATTCAATATCGGCGGTTCGGGAGTTCCGAAAAAACCATTACAGCAAGAAGAGTGAAAATCTCCATTTTTATTCAATTCTTTATAGCAATATAAACACTTGTTATTCATAACTTTAATTGTTAATTGGGATTACACTTACTGCGCCAATGCAGTTTCTACAACATGCCAAAAGCAAGCCCATACGGTCGTTTCGATTGAGCCTCCAGCTTTCGGAAGCAATTTCCAAAAGCCAACCTTCGGGAATCAGTCCTTCAAAAAAAGGGAATAACCGATTTTCTCGATAAACCTTATTAGAAACAGGCATTGAGAATGTTATCGGTTGATTAGAAAATTGTTCGATATATTCCTTGTCATACTCGAACAAATATTCTCCATCATCAGTTTCCGTAAGTATTCCAGCAAAATCATTATTATAAAACACTTTACCTCGTCTCATAATTCAATCTCTTTATGGTTAA
>DAOSIN010000184.1:0-523 GCA_035366675.1 Salinivirgaceae bacterium
AAAAACTTCATCTTCATTGCTTAAACGCAGATTAACGATTGCTCTGTTAAATAGTGCGTCTGTGTTGTTGCTGTCGATTTTTAGAATATAGTCATAATCATTGCATGCGTTGTTGAGTAATCCTATAAAACGATAAAATCTAGCCCGACGTTCAATGAATTTTATGTCGTGAGTTAAATTGTATAGTGTAGTTGCTTCCGACACTGCATCATGCCACATATACCAAGACGAAAAAATTGACATTCTGATTTTCATCAACTCTGGATTGTTGAACAGTTCAATTCCTTCTGTGGCAACATCAATAGCAGCATGTTCATTGCCCGTTTGCAATAGCAGATTTGCATAACTTATATAGGCATCGGGATTTGTTTTATCTTTTTCTATAGAGCTTCGGTAGAAAATCCCTGCGTAGTCTGTCATTTCAAGAGAATCGGATGCTACAGCTTTGGCATAAATTAATTTTGGATTTTGACTGTAGTTTTGGTGATTTTCAGATAATAGTAGCGCATTTTCAGCCTGTCCG
>DAOSIN010000184.1:533-4645 GCA_035366675.1 Salinivirgaceae bacterium
AGCTAGCATTAAATAGTATATGGATTGTTGATTTGTAGTGTCACTTTCGTAAGATTTTTGTAAATATGGCAAGCTCTCTTTATATCTACGCTGTTCGTACAATAATCTTCCTGCAGCTAAGCCCTCTTTTGATTTGTCGTTGGAGTATTTATAAGCATTTATGTAATCTTCAATAGCTTCGTCGTATTTTTTTTGCTTTTCGTATATCTCTCCTCTAATAAAATAGGCTTCGTCTAATTCTTTATTTGCTTTTATAGCTTTGTTTATCTGTGCAATAGCATTTTTATAATTGTTAGCAGCAATTGCTTCCTTTCCTTTGTCGAGAAGCTTGTGCGAATAAAAACGACTTACGCAGGAGGTTAAAGCTAATAAAGCTAAAAGTTGTAGTAAAAAACGCCTGTTCATTTATGTACTTGTTTTACTATTTTGCAAAATTGCATAAAAAAACAATACAAAGCCTCAATCAGATAACAAATAAGGACACCCTTTTGCAAGTGATGTCCTTATTGTCTAACCAAAACCAAAATTGCTATGAAAAAGCTTCTTTAATCCTTTCTTTAACTAATGCTTCCATTTTTATTATTTTGGAAGCGCATTTTTATTAACCACGATGGAGATAGTTTTAAATCTTACAAAGGCTTCTGAGGCGTATAAGTAACCGTTGTACTTATGATCTTTTGGGTCCCAGCTGTTTTTTACTTTGTAATATTTTGTCCCATTTTGGTCTTTATATATACCTACAATATGCATGCCATGATCGTCGGTTGTTTTAAAATTATCAAATTCTTCTTGTCTTAATTCCTGTGTAATGTTTTTTTCAGGTACCGGGCTGTCGAAGCTAAACATCTGTTTTTTGCGTTCTTCCTCGGTCATTGCTTCCCAGCGAAGTTTTTCACTTCCCGATAATTCTTCTATTTCAGTTTCTGGAACAATGGCAAGACCGTTTTTCCAAGAAAACCCTTTTTCGCTAACATCAGCTGCCCAGCTAATTCCGTAGCCTTGTTCTATTGCGTTATCAATAACTTTCATCATCTCGTCGAGAGGTAAGTTTTGGAAACGTTTCCATGACCAATTGTCAGGAACTTCTAAAACAAATTCTTCATAAAATGGGTGATGTGTAAAAGATGTAATATAGACGTAGTCATCTGGATTAATGCCAATATATTGGTCTGCGTACTCTCTTGGTGTTATTTTTTTGCCATCATATTCGAAAGTTTCGGGAACAGCACCTAAGTATGCGTCGAGGATTGCGTTAAATCCTGCTTTCCATGCAGTTGATAATCCTCTGTTTGGGTTTGAAACGATAGCATCGACATAGGCTTTAAGAACTTTGTCAAGCTCGCCATGTACGTGTTTATCTGTTCCGTAATTTAGTCCTGGATATGCTTCTTCTGGCATTGCTCCATACTTTTTAATTATATCGAGCACGTCATTTAAAGCTCCTCCACCAGCAAAGTTATTGCAACCGTGCATACGAACATAAAGGTCAGCCTTTTCTTCGTAAACTTTTCGTACAACATACATTTCACTAATATCAATCAACCCTTTCCCTGCCTTTAGAACTTCACTTTCAACAAAAGAAGCAGTAGCAAAGCTCCAGCATGTACCACTACGGTATTGATCTTTTACGGGTGATACTTCAATCTCTTTAACTAAAGTAAATTCATACCCCTTTTCTTTTTCTTTCGTCTTTTCCTTTTTCGCAACTGTTACTAAAGGGGTTGTCAGTAGAAGGAGTATTATTAATCTTTTCATGATCGTATGTTTTTTAATCTAACTCAAATGCAAAATTAACAAATTTTTAACAAAAATGATAAAAAATTAATACTTAATAAAATAAGTTTTAATAAATTTACAATCGATATTGATAATCAATGGTTTGTAAAAAGTAGTTATCTGCTCTGTATGAAGCAGATATTTGCTACACAAATCGTGGCATAAATTATGAGTATTGGGTTTATTATTAATTCAATATATTTGTAGTACGTAAATTTTAGAGTTTCAATGTCATTTTTAAAATATTATATGAACAATTTTACCAAAACATTTTTGCTCGGTATTTTTCTCATGCTCTCTTCTACGGGATTTGGACAGTATGAAAAAGATGGATATACATTCATACAAAAGATTAAAACACCAAGGTCCCGGAAGCCGGAGGTAAATGAAATTATGCTTGATCCGCATGGGCGGTTTCTAATTGTTACAGTTAGTTCAAGTCCAACACACGTTCTTTTTTATCGCTTGTCTGATTGGGAGTTGTATAAAGAGTACATGATTCCTGAATGGTTCGACTTAGGGAACTCATTTGTAGATACCGAAGGGAGATACTTTTTTGTCGAATTTGGGCGATACTCCTCAAAGTATAGACGAATAGATTTGACAACAGACAAAATTGATACTGTTGAATGTAATATGACCCCTCGTGGGTGCTTGCCTAAAGAACCTGCTCTGCCTAAAAAAGAGTTATATACGATTGATAAAAAGTACTATATCGCTATAAATAAAAATAATAGTCGTGATGTTTTGGTGTTTAAAAAGAATGAAGATTAAACTAATTCAAATAAAATACTTGAAGCTAACACGCTATCACAAACATAATTATACAATCTAAAGCTTATGATAAAAAATGGTTTTATTTGTTTGTTGTTGTGTATAATATCACTGCCACAAACGTATGCGAAAGATAACAACTTTAAAAAGTTTATCGAGGAGCAAAATCTTTTAGAAAAGTACAAAGATTACAATCAGGTTGTTGCGTTTGATTCAGCAACTGCCAATGTTCAAGAGACAGGTTTAAGTTATGTGACCCGAAAAACACTTTATGTGTTGATAAAGTCTGAAGCAGCATCAGAACTTTCTCCTATTGTATTGGATTATGACCCGCTATCGGCTGATATTTCAATAAAAGAGTCGTATATCATACGCAAAGATGGTAGTCGTGAGGAGCTTTTTAGTGGAGAAAAGGTTTACGACTATCCAGCACCTGCCAGAATGATTTATTGGGGAGCACGGCAAAAAATGGTTGAACCCGGTTTGCTACAGAGTGGCGATGCAGTTTATATAGAATATGTGCGAAAAGGTTTTACCTACGCACTGCTGCAAGCGGATGACGACGATAAATATATCCCTCCAATGAGAGGTCACTATTATGATATAATTGAGTTTTTTGATACAAAGCCAATTCATCAAAAGTATTTTAGAGTTAATCTGCCGTCATCAAAGGATTTGGTTTATGAAACATATAACGCTGATTTTAAAGTAAATATAAGCGAAGTAGGTGGACAAAAAATAGGAGAATTTGAGCTTTCTGAGATTTTACCACCAAAAAGAGAGTTTGGAAGTGTTAGCAATGTTGAAATTGCGCCAAAGGTAATTGTTACAACAACCAAACTTTGGGAAGATAAGTCGAAATGGTTTTATGGAGTTAACGAAGATTACGGCAGTTTTGAGTCAACACCCGAAATTGATCTAAAAGTGAAAGAGATACTTAAGGGCGCAAAAGATGAGCTTGATTCGATAGGTCGTTTAAATCGCTGGGCAGCAGATGAAATCAGGTATAGCGGTATCTCAATGGGCGAAGGCGAGGGCTACACTCTACATTCAGGAGATATGAACTTTACCGACCGTTGCGGAGTTTGTAAAGATAAAGCAGGTATGCTTATTACTTTGCTACGTGCAGCAGGTTTTGAGTCATATGCAGCTATGACTATGGCAGGCTCTAAGATTGAAAATATTCCTGCCGACCAGTTTAATCATAGCGTTACAGTCGTGAAGCTGCGCGATGGCTCTTTCAAACTTCTTGATCCAACATGGGTGCCATTTGTCAGAGAGATGTGGTCGAGTCGCGAGCAACAGCAAAACTATTTGATAGGATCGCCTGAAGGTTGCGACTTGATGATTACACCAATCTCGGCTCCCGAAAATCACTATCTTAAAATTAACAATAGTGCAACAATTGACAATAATGGCAATATAGAGGGAACAATTACCGTAACAGCCGAAGGTCAAAGTGATGCAGCGGTAAGAGGAATATTTACAAGAAGTCGTAAAAATCAGTGGGACAGCAATTTAAGGAATCAGGTTTTACAATTATATCCTAATGCCGTGATAAG
>DAOSIN010000185.1:0-4635 GCA_035366675.1 Salinivirgaceae bacterium
GGTTGGGATATAAGAAAAAATAGGGTTTACCATTAGGCATCTGCTCGGCTTGCTCTTCAAATTGGGAATCGACAATTTGTGATGGTTTTATAACCAACGGTTTAGCTCCAACCTCTTTGTCTGCATGATATAAACGACAGAGATAAACTCCCGGCTCGAACTTGTCTGTAGCCACAAGTATCTCGAAAGCAGGTTTTGTAAGTTGTTGCTGATAAACTTCAACACCTTTATTATTAAACATTCGTAGTTCGGCATTCTCGAAAACTTTGGTAGCCAAATTGTATTTGACTATAAAATAATCTTCTGCCGGATTAGGATTAACCGAGAATATAAATTCGTTCTTTTGAACAACTGTAGTGCCACTACCTTTGCCCCCATCTTCTGTAGGTAAAGTTATTTCAGGAAGCGGGAATCTGGCTTGATCAACCAAAACCAATATAGCACGGGCAATACTACCGGCTTGTGATTTAGTATCCTCAGCAAGTTGATACAGAATGCTCTTTTGCTCAGCACTCAAATTAAAGTAGTTGCCATCTCCAAGTGCAACGTGGATATCAATAATTTGAGACATCTGATTGTATTCGCTTAATTGTAAGCTATCAAGGTTATACTTAGTTGGTAATGAGCCAAACAGCTCCTGAGCTTGCGTGAAGCGTTGGTTTGACAAATAACGGTTTATCATCATATAGTCATAGTAGAGGGTGTTTTCGGCTAACATTAACGCTTCGGCTTCGGGCGAACGGTCGGCGGTTGAGTCGTTAAGGTAGTGAGAGATTAAGTCGGAGAGTAGCACCTCTCTTTGCCATACTTTTTCGGCAATCTGCATCTCTATCTCCTCTTTTGCCGAAATCAGGTCAAGTCCTCTATCTATTATTTCACGTAGATAGTCGGGCATTTGGTTCGTGCGGTTATCTAATGCTTCCTGAACTTCAGAGGATTTTGCTGCCTGTGGATTAGCCTCTAAGACATTAGCAATAAAGAGGTTAGGCAGAACCTCCTCTTCCGAAGCTGTTGTTACTAACACCTCTTCCGATAGGAATGGCGATTTATCCAACAGTTCATTCAACAAGTTATACTCCTCTCCACCCTCCGCATCTTCAATTGTTTGCACTAAAGCTGGAGTGTCGCCACCGTCAACTAATTGAGATAGTAGTTCGTTGCCACTTTCTATATCTTCATTTAGACTCATAAGCTCTCGTTCGCTTGGAATGTCTCCGCCGGGATTACGGTCAGGACATTGGTTTATATGTGTGGTTGATGACAACCATACTCCATTATTACATAATGGTTCATGCTCGATAGCGTCAAAATGGTAATATAGCATGATTGAATTTATGTTTTCCTTATAAATTTCGGTATCCGTTCCATAACAATCAGGAAAAAATTGGTTTCCTGTCGGCAATTTATCTGATCCTTGTATATTAAAGGCACCGCCTTCGGCTATCATAAGTTGATAGCCGTTATTTTGTAAAATATTGCAATTAAATTTCAAATATGGATTCTCGGAGGCGTATATCCCAATTTCCATATCACTTATACTGTTTTTATAAAGCTCCTGAAGCGTTGTGCTTTCAGCGACAATACCTACTCCAGATTTTTGACCAGTGATTTCGTTTTGCTCTATTTTAAAATTATTGCCAGGAGTGGCATATATTCCGTAACCACGTGGAGGAACATTTATAGAGTTGTTTCTAATTATCCCGGAGCTGTATCTTCCATTAGCAATAGCTATATAGTTGTTTTCAAATACGTTGTCTACTATGTTGGTATAGTCTGAACCCAAAACATTGATTGGAATTTTAAGATTGGTAAAAGTATTTGGTATTTTGTTGGTGTTATGTAATCCATAAGAAAAGGCACAGATAGTAGCTTTTGCATTAATTAATACTATACCATTGCCAAAATGTTTGCACGAGTCGTTTGAAACATTATTAACAAAAGTGTTGCCAAATATTGAAACCCTACTAACATCCCACAGTTTAATAGCCGTTGGATTTTGTATTGAAAAATCAAAGTTATTTGTTATCTCAAAAGTACACTGTTTTATATAGCTGAGGTTGTTTAGTTCAACATTGGGGTTTTGAGATAAGTAGTTTCTATATGCTTGCATAACTATTCCATTGTGACAATCTTTGAAAATAGCACTGTCGGCATATATAATCCCTCCGCCATAATTACCCTGATTGTTTCGGTTGTCCGCAAAAACACCGAAAACAGCGTTTTCGATTATTGCTCCATTCTTCAGTTCAACAATTGGTTGCTCCTTGGGGTTTTGAGGGGCATGTTTATTGCCGTGTAACTCAATTCCTTGCCACAGGTTGCCATTTGAATTAGTAAGTTTAGCGCCGTCAACAATAAGTTTACCTCCAGGTTTGACGATTATTGTTTTGTCGTTCATAACCTGCACAGTGTTATTTTGCAAATGCAACGTGCCGTTTTTTTCGACAACAATCTGTGCTGTATCCGTTATATCAACATCTCCGGTAATAGTTACATATTTCTTGATATTAAGTGATTTCGTTAAGGTTAAAGCAGAATCTATTTGACTTGGTATGTAACTGTAAGGAATCTGAAAATAATGTGAACAGAAGGCAGGTATTTCAAAAGGCGATCCCCCAAGATCATAAGTGACAGTATCCTTCTCTTCGTGCATAACAAGTTCAACTTTATTAACATATATTTTTTCGATTGCACCGTATATTTCTCTATGATATATATATACACCGAAATAGTTTAAAAACTTACCTTTGCACAGTTCACTAATATCTAATGAAATTTCAATTGCGTCGTCGCTATCTCCACGCAGACTCGCCACTTTGTCTTTACTACCACTGTTAAAAGAATAGTAATGCTGTGCATTTGTTGTGTTGAATTCCGCGTTCCAACTGGTGTCCGCTGTTGTCCAAACTTGTAATCCGCGCTTCCCTTCAAGTTCTAAACGCATTGTAGCAATAATAGGCTTTGGGTGCTCTTCGACTTTTATTACGCGTACAATATTGTCGCGTAATATACCTCCTTGTGCTGAGTTTTTCCATAATAGCTCGTAGGGCATATAGACAAAACCTCCATCTCCTTCATTTGGATAATCCTTGCCATGTGAGTTGGCTAATTTTACTGCACCGCAACAAATTTTATTATCAAGCCAATACTTTACGTTGTCATTATAACCCACAATAGTCATAGCATGCGCTCCTCCTTTTCCCCATTTGGTAACAATGGGTCTGCCTGGATCATCGCCCGAGCTATGTGTTGTTCCATATACAATACCATTGGTAAGGTTAACACTAATAGTAGCCAATCCGCCACCCAATATGGTGTCGCCTTTGGCGCAATCGTATAGCCAATGTTTTAGGATATCGAGTTTATGTTGATGGAGAAGATAATTGCTAAAATCTATTTTACGAATATCTATTTCAACTCTGTTTTTCATAGCCCGCTCGTAATTTTCATATCCGTGTGGCCACACAATACGTCTCCTATATTCGTCTCCTGGATCAGGGTATTTCCATAGCCCGCCATAGTCGTGCACATTAGAAATGCCCTGATCTCTGATAATCCACCAACCCTCTATATCATAGGATCCGTAATTACCGTCATAGTTAAGATAGTTCCATGTGTAGTGGGTGGGGTAAAGATTATGATAGTCAAATTCACCACTCGGTAAATTTCTTAAACGATTAACCATATACGTAAAAACGTAACCTACACCGGCTGCCTGAGCACAACTATTGCCATCTTGATAAAAAATTGTACGAAAGTACTTTTTCTGAGAATTATCCACTTTTGTGGGTAATTGCAACGCGATAGATGCCGGCAATAAATCTAAATCAACTAAATTATTGTATATTCTTTGTGTTTCGGGCGTTATTAAGTCGCCACCAACCCACCATGGCTCTCCTGTAGGGTCGGGGTTAGCATTGATTTGGGCGTTTGCGATCATCGAAAGGCTTGTTAAAAGCCAGATAAATAAAATTACTTGTGTTCTCATTTTTTATTAGTTATATGGATTAAATTCATATTTAAAATTATATTTTTTGTGTTTAGATATTGTTGTTGTATTTGCTTTACAAGCATTTATCCTATGTTTGCAATAATTGTTAATTAGAATTTACTATTAAATATTCGTAGTAAATTTCACTTGAATGTTGAACTTTTACAATATAAATGCCGCTTAGTATTCCAAGGATGCTAATTTCTATATGGTTGGACAAATTGTTTTGCTCGGCAACTATTTTTTTACCTTGAAGGTCAAATATTTCCACAGTTTTTATCAAATATTGTTTAAGTTCAATATGCACTGATTTTGAAGCTGGGTTTGGATAAACAATAGGAGTTTGACTGAGGTTTGTATTGTTGATTCCAACGACTGGTTCCGTACTGCGTAGGATGTGATATCCGTAAGCATATAAAAAACCGTTATTAGTAAGTTGCAGTCCTAAAACTTTTTGCATATATAGGGTGCTCATTCCTGTAATAAGCAATTCCCAGTTTAATCCGTTATCTGTGGAGCGGAACACACCACCTTGCAACATATGTTCGTTTGAACAGCCGATATATATTGCATTGTCTGGGGCGAAAGCAATTCCATAAACAGCTACTCCACTTTTAACGAGTTCCCAGTTTGATCCCATATCA
>DAOSIN010000186.1:0-4590 GCA_035366675.1 Salinivirgaceae bacterium
AAAGATATGGCTAATAATATCTATTTCACGAAAAAAATGTTGGACAAACACAATATAATATACGGTATAAAAACAGCCAAAAGAAAACAACCTTTTAAAGCAGAAACATTCAAATTTACCGAGCTTATTGATGCAGATATAATTGTAATGATGTTGAAACAATACAATAAATGGATAAGTAAAGAGGAAAAATTAAATACCTCTTCACCCATTATGATTGTACCTCCTAGAAGCGATTTAATTAAATACGGAGCATTAGCTTAATAGGCTTATAAAATAACTACTGTTTCACAATTTGTTTTTATTTACGTTGTGAAACAGTTTTTTTTGTAATAATTATGCTATCTTTGTGTATTGATAACTTTAAAACATTAATATATGGAGAATAATATTGATTGGGGCAAACTTGGATTCGGTTATATGAAAACTGATTACAATGTTCGCTGTTACTACCGTAATGGAAAATGGGGCGAAATAGAAGTTTCAAGTTCGGAGTATATCCCAATGCATATGGCTGCATCAGCTCTGCATTACGGACAAGAAGCTTTCGAAGGAATGAAGGCATATTGCGGAAAAGATGGTAAAATACGTCTGTTCCGATGGGACGAAAATGCAAAACGATTGCAACGTTCAGCTCGTGGAATACATATGGCAGAAGTACCATTAGAACTGTTCTACGAAATGTTAGTAAAAACAATAAAACTCAACAAAAGATTTGTACCACCTTATGGACATGGAGCATCTTTATATATAAGACCTCTACTAATAGGAACAGGTGCAGAAGTTGGAGTTAAACCAGCCAAGGAGTATATGTTTGTAATATTCGTAACTCCAGTTGGTCCATATTTTAAAGGTGGATTAACTCCCGTGAAAATCGCAGTAGTAAGAGATAGCGACCGCGCTGCTCCACTTGGAACAGGAACACTTAAAGTTGGAGGTAACTACGCAGCAAGTCTACGCGGAACAGTTAGAGTAGTAAGCCAAGGATATAGTTCGCCAATGTATCTCGACTCGTGCGAAAGAAGATATATAGACGAGATTGGAGCTGCAAACTTCTTTGCAATTAAAAACAATACATATATTACACCTAAATCCACTTCAATCCTACCATCCATTACAAACATGAGTCTCACTCAATTAGCCGAGGACATAGGATTAAAAGTTGAGAGAAGACCTGTAGATATTGAAGAATTGCCAACATTCGAAGAGGTTGGAGCTTGCGGAACAGCAGCAGTTATATCACCTATTAATGAAATTAATGATATGGATAAAGGCGTTGTTTACAAATATTGTAAAGATGGAAAACCCGGACCTGTTTCACTAAAACTTTATGAAACATTAGTGGGAATCCAATATGGCGATTTGCCTGACAAACACAATTGGGTAACAATACTTGATTAATTATATTTTTTCATGACTTGCAAAAGACTGTTAATAAAATTAGCAGTCTTTTGTTTTTTATACCATTGTAGTAATAACATTCGTTAAATTTTGATTTAAAAGCCTGATTTATAAATATATTTTTATACCTTTGAAAATAGAGTTGAACAGAATTATCTATGGGGCGAAGAAGGCATACAGATTAACGCTTATTTAGCAGCAACGGCTTTGAACTTGAAAAAATGATGGAAATACTCAAGGAGAATTTCTTGTATTTTATTTTCCGATGGTTTTACAACGAAAAAAATGTATTTGTAAACATAATTTGAATTTTTAAGGAGCGACTACATAATATGCTGTTCCTGCACAAATTGAGATTGGTTTTTTATTGCGAGGTGTCATTGTAAAGTATGAGTAAAACATAACAACTTCGTAAACTTTTAATTGAGGTAGAGATGTCATAATATGGTCTCTCTTTTCCATAATGTCTTAATGGTTAACGGTCAAATTAAAAGTAGAAAGCGTTTTCAATTAAGTTCTCACGATTTGCAATCGAATATCAAAAAAGATAACTTTGTAGTCTCAACCGACAGCTTATAAAGTTTGTAATGTCTTATCCTGAAAAAATTTTGTAAGTAAAAAAATTAATGTAAATTGCAAACGGTTTGGGGATGTTCCTGACCGCTAAAATTAAATAACTATGAAAAGATCAATTCTTATATGCTTCATTTTTTCGCTGTTCATGCTCAGTGGAGCGTGGAACGCTATGTCTCAGGACGTAATTATGCTACGAACTGGCGAAGAGGTTAAAGCCAAAGTATTGGAAATAACCCCGAATGAAATCAAGTACAAACGATTTGACAATCTCGAAGGTCCTACCATTACCATTGAAAAAAGCAGTGTGTTCATGATTACCTATGAGAACGGCACCAAGGAGGTAATGAAGGAGCAACCCCAACAGGGCTCAACTACACAGACAGATTCAAAATCAGACCTTTGGACTACCACAAAACCCAAGGGCGTGGGACTCACAGTACATCCGTTGGGCTTCGCACAATTCGGTCCCATCATTTGCACGGAGATATGAAATAAAAACAATACTATAGCCGACTTTCACTTACGTTTTCCATCAATGGGGCTGATGATGTATCTCCTCGACGATAATCCTGACAAACTCAATGGGCTGGCTTTTGGTCTCGGTACTAGAATCCTTTTCCCTAAACAAACAGGCGGATGGTATGTAGGAGTAAAAGCAGAGTATGGATGGCATAAAGGCACATATTACGAGGGGGCTCTATATGAAGAAGAGTGCCTAGTCAGGTACATAGATATTTTCACCGCTGGCGGCTACCGTTTTCAATTCAAATCAGGGCTTTACATTAACACCGGACTATGGCTCGGCTCAATCTTCGTATTTGAACAGCCTTGGCGATACAGCAACCCAAGTAATAGTTATTACAGTTCTACATACGACAACTATTACTCAGGATTAACATATATATTCGGAATGGTCGAGGCGTCTATAGGATTTGAATTCTAAATTCACACCAACGGTATCTTACCAAACAAAAATTCCCGTGGTACAGCATAAACTATATGCTACGCCACGGGAGTATTTATACCAATTGTAATTTAAAAATAGTCCAATCTTTTTTAAATTTTACAATTGTAAATACCGATGTCCAATCGGTATTAACTGATATTCAACTAATTGCTAATTGTAAAGACGCCATGATATGAAAGAGATGCCATGATATGAGAGAGACGCCATGATATGACGTCTCTACAATACCCTGACATCCACTCAATTAATTGTTCACTTCGGCTTCGCTCAGTACACCGCATTGCTAATTGAATTACCTTGTGCTTCACTTTGGCATACCATTGTTGTATATTTGCAATATCATAAATTAAAACAACAAAATTATGTCAAGTAAAAAAAGCAATAAAGTCGCAACACTGCTTAAGCGTTACATTTGGTTAGTAGAAACTATCCAACAAGCAGGAAAAATTACGTATGAAGAGATTAATATAAAGTGGACTAACTCAGATGATCTCAACGAACTAAAAGAAGATATCCCACTGCGCACTTTTCATAATCACAGAATTGCAATTGAAGAGTTGTTCAATATCAATATAGAGTGCGATAGGCAAAATGGTTATCGCTATTACATTGAAAAAGATGAAGATGAGAATAAAGACAAAAATAGTAAAAATGGTGCACTCACTTGGATGTTAAATGCCTTTGCAATCAGTAATTTGCTTAACGAAAGCAAGGGCATTCGAGATAGAATTTTGTTTGAAAATATTCCATCAGGGCACCAATATCTCACTAAGTTTATAGGAGCCATTAAAGAGAATTTAACGGTTGAGATGACCTATCAAAGTTTTGGAAGGAAAGAGCCAAACACTTATGAGATAGAGCCTTACTGTCTAAAAGTTTTTAGACAACGGTGGTATGTTTTGGCTCGAAGTCCATATTACGACCAGCTACGGATTTACTCTTTAGACCGCATACAGGAGTTGAAGATTACAAATTCGAGATTCGATTATCCTGCCGATTTCTCTCCCGAGGGCTTTTTTTACTACAGTTTTGGAATTATAGCCAGTTCTAATCAAGACCTCGAAACCGTAGAAGTGAAAGTATATAACAATCAGCGGAAATATTTTGAAACACTTCCATTGCACCATTCGCAAACGTTGATTGAGGAAAACAGTGAATACGCAATGTTTCAATATACCATTTGCCCAACATACGATTTTGTTCAAGAGCTGTTTATGCACGCTGAAAACGTAGAGGTAATAAAACCCGAATGGCTAAGAAAAGAATTTGCAAATAAAGTGCAACAGATGAGTAAAATGTATAATCGTAAAATTTGATATTATGTCAAAAGAGTATCCAAATATAATCGTTCCTAAAGAGGTTAGAGGATATTGCGGAATTGGCGTAGAGGCAATTTGTAGCAGACGAAATCTCGGCACCTTGTGGCGTTCTGCTCAGATATTGAAAGCCGATTTTATTTTCTTGATAAATATTAGATACGATACAATGAGAACAGATACAATGAAATCGTGGAAACATATCCCCCTGTTTGAGTTTTCCGATTTTGACCACTTCTACGATGCTTTACCAAAAGCCTCTTCGCTTGTCGGCGTAGAGTTAGATAAGCGAAGCGTTCCGTTGATGTCTTATAAACATCCACAAAGAGC
>DAOSIN010000187.1:0-4575 GCA_035366675.1 Salinivirgaceae bacterium
CAAAAGGCAAAATTGCTTATGAAGTAATGAAAGTTGTTGAAGGTAAACCCTTGTTTATTAGCCAACATTACAAACGTTTACAAGAATCTGCAAAAAAATCTGGCATAGTTTTAAATTTAACTGAAAATGAGGTTGTTAATTCGATAAAAGCTCTTTCTGAAAATAATAGTATTATAAGTGGAAATATAGAAATATCTGTTAGCAACGATTACAGTTCACTTAGATTTATACCACACTTCTATCCTACTCCCAAAATGTACGAAGTTGGTGTACCCGTTGGATTTTACTATGCTGAAAGAAATAATCCCAATGCAAAAATCAAAAACGATAGACTAAGAATAAACATTAACAAAAGGATAAAACAAAAGGGGCTTTTTGAGGTGTTATTGGTTTCAAAACAGGGATATATAACTGAAGGTAGCAGAAGTAACGTAATGTATGTTGATAACAACAACAAAATTTATACAACTCCAGACTCCCAAGTATTAAAAGGAATAACACGCCAAACTGTGATAGAGATTTGCGAAAAATTGAATATCGAGGTAGCAACAAAATTAATAACTAAACAGATGTTAAATAATTTTTCGGCAGCCTTTCTAACAGGAACATCACCGGGCGTACTTCCAATCAAGAGTATCGGATACAAACCCTTATCAGTTGAAAATCAAACACTACAAAGCATTGTTAGCGAGTTTCAAAAGATTGAGTTGGAAATAATAAACTCAAACAGGTAAACATTCAGAAATAAATTGATGATGAATATTCTATGGTACGGGGTGCGTGGTTGCGTGGTACAGGGCTGTACACCGTTAACTTCGGTCTTCCGACTTCCGACTTCTAATTTCTAATTTTATACCGATTGTAATTTAAAAATAATCCAATTTTTTTTAAATTTTACAAATGTTTACACCAGACTCTGCACGGACGGAGTTTAGGGGTAAATACCGATATTACAGATACATAGTCCGAACAAGCTATAATGAAGTTTGGACTATAGTAGCTGTCCAATCGGTATTATAAGTCTATAATCCCAAAATCACAGATGGATCGGGACAAACTTTTTTAAAATATTCAAGACTGTTTGGTGTACATGTACCTGGAAAATCCAAATCGTATTTCAAAAAATTTCTAATAATCTGAATATGGAGGTGTGGGGGCCAATAACCATTCTCACTTGGAGTACCCACAAATGCAAATGTCTCTCCTGTATTAATCTTTTGTCCTTTGGAAAGCTCTTGAACCGATTTGTGCGATAAATGTCCATACAGAGTATAGAATGTTTGATCTTGCAATACGTGCTCAAGAACAATCACTCCACCATAATCGCCATGCACATCATTTATCCCAAGATTGTGAACTGTACCCTCGTAAAACGCCATTACAGGTGTATCAATAGGAACCCAAATATCTATGCCTAAGTGAATGGAACGAACCTCGCTACCTGATCTAAAAAGTTTCGACCTACGATACATTTCCCTGTCCTCCAAGTATCCTCCATATGCAGCAAGTTTCTGCTGATTATCAAGTTTTTGTTTGATATAATTGGAGAATTGCATGATATTGTCGTAATTAATCTTTGCCAACTCATCGTTATTGATACAAAAATTAATTGGTAAAAGTTTTGAGGTATCTTTAAGTTGGGGAATAACTAAAGCAAATTTGTCTCTATTTTCGTTTAAAACTTCTGATAAACTTTTCATTGTTATTATTTATGTCTGATTTAAGATGTTACAACTATTTTACTATATCCTTGACCTGCAACGGGCACCAAATCGATCCTTACATTTATACGCTCTTTAAGGGTTTCTACGTGCGAGATAATTCCTATACTTTTATTACCTTTTGCTTGTAAGGACTCGAGCATAGCAAGTGCATAATCGAGCATTTCGGGATCTAAAGTACCAAATCCTTCATCAATAAACAAACTCCCTACGGTAGTCTCTTTTGATGCCATATCAGCTAAACCTAATGCTAACGATAGACTAACGAGAAAAGTTTCGCCACCTGAAAGGGTTTTGGTGCTCCGTTTTTGTTGTCCTAAATCTAAGTCTATAACAAACAGAGCATCATCATCACTCAAGTCATTGATAGCTAGTCTATAACGTGGATTTAAATCTATTATACATCTGTTTGCCTTGTTAATTAAATGTTTTAATGTAATTGATTGCGCAATATTGTTAAACACGTTACCTGTAGCACAACCAATAATAGTGCCAAGAATTTTCCACTTCTCTCCTTTTTGGTTTATTTCGGCAATTTTCACTTCTGACTCTAACAATTCTTTTCTAATATTGTTTTGAGTAGTAAGCTTCTCCTTAAATGTATCTCTATTTTTCATCAGTGAGGTATAGTTTTCATTTAATTTAGAAAGTTGCTCAATTAGCTCGGTTTCAGAATGTTTAATATCTTGTTTTTTAGCTTGTTGTAAATGATTATCTAACGTCTCAAAAACAGCTTTTTGTGTTGATAAAACTTGCTGCAGTTTCTGGATTTTGTTGTTCAGATTATTATATTCTTCTGTTGGGATAATAAACTTTATCGCCTCATTAACAGACTGATAACCAACAGTTTCTAATTTAGGAAGCAGTTGGTCGAGTTTATCTTTTTTCTGGTTTTCGTTTGTTGTAATCTCCTTTTCAAGCTCCGTTTGCGATTTTCCAAGTCGTACTCTTTCGTTGTTCGTATCTGAATATCTGTCTCTTAACAACTTACAATCTTTGGTGATATCTGTTCCGTTGTATATTTTTTGTTTGGTTTGTTTTAACTCCTTGGCATCGACGAATATTTGCAATAGTTCTGAAATAATTGTTTTAGTCTTCTCAATTTTCTCTAATTGTGATAAAAGTGTTCTATACTTTTGAATATCAGCAATTTGAGTTTTAATAAAACTAATAGCGTCAGTTGGGGTATCTTGTTTGGTTATTGCAATTTGTTCAGCTTTTATTGTGTTTGCCTGCTCAATCAAAGGCTCTATAATTTTTTGTATTGAGTTGATTTTGCTTTCTAACTCACTAATACTCAGTTTGTTTTGCTCTAACTTTCCTGCTTCCAAATCTATTTGCGACTTAAGTTTAACCTTTTGGTTGTTGAGTTCAATCACATCTTTTTCAAGCTGCGAGGTCTCAGCAATGCTTTTGTCAGCCCAAGGATGTTCGGTTGACCCACAAACAGGGCATGGCTCTCCATCTTGGAGTTGTTTTCTTATATTCTCTAACTTTGCTTCTAATTGACTTATTTTCAGTTCACTCTCTTTATTCTTATGTTCTAATACAACTTTTTCAAATTGATTGTTCAAATCAGTTATCAGCTGTTGTTTGGCCTCAATTTCATTTTTAACAGTAATAAGTTTTTTCTTTGCCTCCTCAATACTCTGTTGGTTAAGATTAATGGTTATGGTATCCTTCTCCCATTTCGACACTTTTTCTAATAACTTATTCAAGTTTTCAATGTTCTGAACATCGGACTCTGCGTGAATTTTCGGATATTTTTGTTCAAGAGAATTAATCTCAGCAATTGTATCCTTCTTTTTATATGATATTTTTTCTGCTATTAGCTGTGGGGTCTCACTTATTTGAATATTTAAGCCAAAATCATTTGACAACTCTTTAATTGTCTTAAACTCAGCTCGATACTCAGTCTCTTTGAGGTTTATATTGCTATCTAATTCTTTTACTCTGTTCTCAAATTCGTTAAGGTTTTCGATTGGCAAATCGCTAATTTTTTCACTATTTTTTATTAGCTCTTCTATTTCTGAGTTAACTTCTAAACTCTTTTTTATATTTATTTCTATTTGGTTTTCAACCTCTTTTAACTTTGTTTGATTTGAGACAATCTGCCTTTGGACGTTTAAAACCTCGTTTACCGAATCGATAAACGGAATTAGCTGTTGATGTTTTTTAATTCTTTCGCCGTTCAGTTTATTAAAGGAGTCTAAATCATTTGTTTTTGCATTTAGTTGATTTTTAGCCGCTTGAGTCTCTTTTTCCAAACGTGCAATATTTTTCTTAATATCAATATGTTGCTTGGTTTGCGAGATTTGATTTTGCAACTCAACCTGCTTTTGGTCAATTAATTGGCATTTCTCTTTAATCTCGTTGTACTCCTCGTCTTCCATTTTTTGGGCGGTAAGTGCCAAAATTCTATTTTTAATAAAATCAAGCTCCTTATCAATCTCCTTTGATTTCAAATAAGCCCTTTGCCCCAATTCACGATATATTGAGCTACCCGTAATTTTCTCTAACAACTTCCCTCGCTCGTTTTTGTTTGACTTTAAAAAGAGAGCAAAGTCGCCTTGTGGAAGCATTATTGACCTTGTAAACTGCTCATAATTAAGCCCAATAAGTTTTTCAATACTCTCCGTGACGTTTCCTTTTTTATCTTCAATAACAATCCCCTCGTTATTAAAAAGCCTCATTTCATAGTCACGTAAATTTCCGTTTCTGTTGACAGAAATCTCCCAACGCGAAGTATAAATACCTTGGCGGCACGAAAATTCTACCTCAGAAAAACACTCTTTTGTATTGTGGCTTAAAATAACACCTGTATCTTCAATGATTTTTTTGCTAATGCTTGTTG
>DAOSIN010000188.1:0-4547 GCA_035366675.1 Salinivirgaceae bacterium
GTCAACCTCGCCCAACCACGATGCTGCGGAAACCTTATCGCCAGCTTTGGCAATGGGTTTAAATTTCCACAATCTTTTTTCGTCGAGTGAAGGCGTGTATTGTCCTCGTTTTAGGAAAACACCCTCCATTTTGTCGAGGTCGTGCGAAAGTCCGTCCAACTTTTTCTCCAAAAGTCCGGGTCCGAGCATCGCTTCAAGCATATGTCCTTGAAAATCTACCTCCATACCCACTTTCAGTCCACGAGTGCTTTCAAAAACCTGAATGTAAACGTTTTTACCATCAACTTTGATTACTTCCGCCATCAGCTTAACGCCATCTAAGTCTATATAAGCTATTTCGTTTTGGGCAACGGAAGCATCAACTTCCACGATTACAAGGTTAGAGATAATTCCCTTTACTTTTCCTTTTGTCATAATATATTTATTGTGCCAATTGTTTTTATATCAATTAATTACTCTTCGGGGATTGTTACATCGCTCTTCAAATTGTCGATTAATTCGCGGAAAATACGTTCGCCCTCTTCGGCATTGAGTTTTACCCAACGTTCCAAAATCTGAAGTTTACACAAATAGGCGAAAATATATTCGATATTGAAATAATCGAACACAGTATTCTCCTCTAACCAATCCCAACGAAATTTATCTATTTTACGCTCGCGTTCATATACCTCCTCCTCTTCTGAGAGGCGAACAACGGTATCATATATTTCTAATTCCTGACTTAATCCGAAATCACGCATATTGGAATTTTCCCGAATGATTTTTGCAACATGATTATTGCCCACAATCACCTGCGAAACATCTAAACCATATTTTCTTGCAAAAATCGCCGATAAAAGGTTGCCAATATTCAAATTCAGCTCGTACCAATGCGACATTAGCGAGTTTTTTACCTCGATACCGTAATCCATGTAGAGAGACGAAAGCAGGTCTTCCCACTGTTTGTTCTCGTTGTGAGCCTCCTCGTCTAACCACGTTCGCATAAATACCTCGTAATAGGCAGGTATCTTGCTGTTTTTCAGTGGTAAATCCTCTTTAATCTGGCTTAGGGTCTCCTCCAACTCCTCTCGGGAGATATTTCCCATTGGATTTTGCTCGCTCTCCTTGTTTTTCAAGAAAGAGAGAAGATTGTCGTTGTCGTATTTTAAGAAATATTTATCGAGCAACCGCATATCTTTCGCCTTAATCTCATCTTCTAACATAACCTTGAACTCCTCCACAGTAAACGGAAGTTTCATGCTGTCGAAATCGAAATCGGGCAATCCTGCAATGAAATAGTAATATTGGTTTTTAAAAAGCATATATTCGGTAGATTTTACACTCGGTTGTTCTTAGATAAACGCAAGTTTCTATTGAATATCAATCAAAAAGTAACTTTTGGATTTGGGGACGTAAAAATTCACGGAAATACTCGATAAATTCAGCCTCTCCAAATTTCACTTTGTACGAACCATCTTCGGGCGATAAAACAAATCCTGTTTTTAATCCGTTAACCGATTCAATTTTTAACCCTTTATCTAACAGGTGTTTAGCATTAGCTGTAATCTGCTTTTTTAACTCATCGGGATTTGCCACGCCAACTGTTAGAGCCTCGTTTTTAGCCCAGTTTTGAACCAAGTCGATAATCAACTTTTGCATAAAGTCTTTATCTTCGGTGGCTGCCTTTACGTTTGATGTGGCTAATTTGTCCGTAACCAAATTAACAATTTCGGTTTTTAACGCCTCAGAAGCCTGTGTAGCAAATAGTTTCAATTCCGACTCTATATTGCTTTTCATCTCCTCGGTCTCTTTTTTTGCCGAAGAAATGATATGTTCAGCCTCTCTCTTTGCGTCGCTAATTATCTGATTACTTTGTACTTTGGCATCGGACAGGATTTTATCGGCTTCACTCTGCCCTTTCTCTAATCCTTCTCGATAGATTTTGTCGGTTATTTCTTGGAGTTTGTTTTGCATGAGAGTTAAAAGTTAAAAGTTTGTAAAGTTAAAAGTTAAAAGTAGAGACAGAGCAAGCCCTGTCTCTATAAAAAACACAAAAAGATGAAAGTTTTTTCGTCATTTGCCTTTTTAATATTTGTGCGTTTGCTTTGTTTCGCTTTATGTTGACAAAATTACAAATAAATAAAAAGAATAAAAACGTATTTTGTCATGAAATGAAATATTTTTTTGTGGCAAAATTCATGTAATATGCCATGATGAAATACAAACGACTGTCAATTAGTTATATTGCACGTTTTTATTATGGTGTGTATCAAGTTTAAATCTAAATTTTCGTTTCTCTTTGGTATTACCAAAAATCTTTAAAGAAACATCTGCAATGCGAAAAACTTCAGCTATATTTGTACGCAGTAGAGAGAGGTGGTGTATTGTTTGTCTAACAGAGTTATATAAACAATACACAGTTCTTCCTATTGTTGACCTACTATTGGTTATATTGCATAAATAGAATTCTTTTAGTATTCCAAAATTTGACTTACGTTATAATTTCTTGGAGAAGATTTTACTGTAAAAACAAATAGAGTGTAGATGTTAGTAAAAAAGTACAATCAGATAATTAACACGTTAAGTTTCAATAAGAAACTTCGTGATATGCGTAAGGAAATAAACTTCAGGATTGATCTACCTGAAAGTATAACATTTTATCCTGATTCTAATCCTAAGGGATTTGTAAAAGAGTTTAAAAAAAGACGCACTACAATTGTAGAATCTTATCTAAAAATAACCAAAGACTTAGATTCTACGAGCTACAACAGGAGAATTAACGCACTAAAACTTCTCGAAGAGAATATCAACTATTCTGGTTCGTTAAAAATGCCGCTAAACACTGCACGTGTTCAGTTGGCGCTGATGAAAGAAGTTACTAAAACTCGCAATAATAAAAGAGTCCAGCTTGAGCTTATGCGTGATTTTACAACGTCAACATTCGGGCATCCAAGAGTAATTAGAAAATTACTTAAAAGGTTTGATCTCATAGAGGTACCCGAAACAGGAGAAGAACTCAAATATCTTAAAATGGGGTGGGACTTCCATGTGCACGATAACACTTCTTATGGCAGAAAATCGCCAATGCAACTGATAATAGACGCTTTTATAAAAGGTATTTCAGAATTAACAGTTGTTTATACAAACTTTAAGCACGAAAAAACAGTTGAAGAGGTGCTCGAGGCAGGGAAAATTCTTGGTATCAAGATAAATATTGGTATTGAGTTTTCTTCCGTTGTTTTCGATAAAAAGTTCCATTTTATATACATAATGCCGGAATTTGCAAGTGACAAGAAAAAATACAAACATTTTATTAAAAACAACTCCGATGCTTTGGCTGATTTCAGCGAACAGCTAAGTAAAAATGATAAGCGAAGGAGAAAGATTGTACAACGTCTTATTGATCACTTCAATATCACATATTTACCAGTAATAAATAAAAACTATCAGCCTGATTCGATATATTATTTACAACCTATTCAGCTGACAAATAATTCTGAATCTGACATCAACAAAATTTTCTCCTCAAGACAGCTCGGTGAACTCGTTTATCCTCAGTTAAGGAGAGTAATAGAAAATCGTGCGTTGCGCTTAATGGCATTGAGAAGGCGTATCAAATTGGCTCCCGAACAATTTACAAAGCAACAAATTATAAAAATAGAAGCCGAATACAACGAAAACAAAAAATATTACGACGAATTAGAGCCTGAACTAATTAGAATTAAATATTTTTCTGAATTTGATAGTCTTGACACTGAAACAGCAGTAGATGACCTAAAAGCTGTTCATTCGATTATTAATAAAACTGGAGGTAGTATTAAGTTTATTCAGCCAGTTGAACATGGCTTACAATCAGCCATTGACATTATTATAGAGTATTGTCAATACTTTTCACACACTGAAGTTTTTAATATTTACGACACAATTGGAGCTAAAGAGTCTGATTTTATTACTCTTACCAATTTTATAGGTTTGATGAACAAATGCGACAAAAATAAAATTACAGAATTCCTAAGCAATAACAATTTAACATATAACGACAAAAAGATTGACAAAGCACTGCTACACCTGAAAGAGAGAAATTTAATCCCTGCCATTGGTAGTGATGCGACAGGGCGTTCAACGCTTGCGCCAGGAATGGGCTTTGTGACAGAAAATCAATTACCTAAAAAACAGCGTAAATATTTTAAGAAACAACACTACAACTTACCTCAAGATGTTTCACAGTTGGTTCATAAATACTCTCCTATTCCAAAATCGACTTTAAAATCAAAAGAGAAGGCTAACATAATAAGTTTAGGTAAAATTGACACTGATGAAAGACATCAAATAGGTGAAGAAAAAAACGAAAAGCCTATAAAATTTACAGATGCATGGACTTACCTAAATCCAACAATCAAAAATCTAATTTTTGCAATATTGGGATTTATTCCAGCATATATGTATTTTGGTGTTAGTTATGCATGCCTATGGTTTATTATTACAGGAACTCGAAATATTATAGTAGATGTTATTTCGGGTAACGGATTAATACCTACATCGTGGCAATCCCAAAACATTAATTGGGC
>DAOSIN010000189.1:0-4431 GCA_035366675.1 Salinivirgaceae bacterium
AGTTCAGCGACTTTCAGATAGTGCGGATTTTTAAAATAATCGGCAGCCAAAACCAGCGCAGCAGGAACTACAGCACCACTTGTGGAACCTCCTACAACCACATCGCCCGTAGAACTATCTACAAAATTTCCGAATTGCCCCCACTTTTCCCAAAGCCGTACAAAAGCATTGGCAACACCCATTGTACCCTGCTCCCATTGCGGATTTATCTGCATATTGCGAAGTTTCATCAACTCTAATTGCTTGATAATATAGTACAATGCATCCCCGCTTTTGCGAACCAGGTGCAGGTTTTTGAATTGTGGTCTACGAATGTCGCCACCATACCAGCGATTTCCCTTTTCGCCACTATCCCAGAAAAACCCCGAAGGTGAAATACCGTTTGGGAATAGCCAGTTGAAGTTGGCAACTACGTTTTTAAGTGTGATTGTATCTTTCGAGAAAAGAAGCGGATAAGTCGAAATCATGCCTCCGGTCCAGCCAATTTGCCAATCCTGCAAAAAATTTTCTCGCATCCCGACGGAATAATATCCCCATTCCGGGACAAAGTTTTGCATATTAAACTTTTGCTCAATGACCTTATAGCTTTCTGAAAATGAATACAATAAATTTGGAGTTGGCGTCGGGATTAAATCGTTACGTGACACTAAATATTGGTCGAAAAGCGATTGAATATCAGGTGCATCGAACAAGCGGATACGAAAAGTAAATTTCACTTCGTCACCAACTTTAAAATTGGCTGGAACATCGGGCGAAGCTACCGTATTGTTGGCTATTTCATATTTGTAACGCTCACGAACCAAAGGCGATAAAATAGAAATCCGTGCTGATTGTAATTTTTCATTGCGGCTTTCTTCCACGTTGATGCCATAATCGCCCCAGCTATTTTTTTGTTTGGTAATAATGAGCGCACCGGTCTTTTTTTCAGGCGAATGAAAACCAACGCAGGGCAAAGTCATGCCGCCGCTCCGTTCCTGAATAAAAGAAGGTCCCTCGTGAATATTTAATCGCGGAACATCCGAAATAATCATTGGTTTATCCGGACCAATATCGCGGTAGTCGTTTAGCTTGGGAGAATAGGGTATTTTGCGCGACTCGTATCGATTACCATTGTAGGCAGCAGCAGGCATCAACACATAATTTTTCTTCGACCAATTATCAAAATTCAGTTCCACTGCTACAGCACTTTCCGTTTCACTTCCACTGATTAGTCTGAATATAACTTCGGCATCCACAACTCCCGCTTCAGACAATGAAAAAGTTGATTGAACGGTCCATTCACCATTTTTAGTGTTTAACTTTTGAGCTGTTTTGCTTTCAGAGTCTGCATTTACCACATAACTGTTTGTCAGTTTATTGTACAAAGCGTAATCGTAATTATTCACACAAAAACGCAATGAAAGCTGGTTTTGAGTAAATAATTTCTGAACCTCAGATGCTCGAAGTAAAAATAAATTCAGTAAAAGTAGAAGCGTTAGTAACTGTTTCTTGTTTCGTGTTTCGTGTTTCATGTTTATTTGTCTTTATTTGTTGATTTTTGTCTTTTATTTGTCTTTAACGATTTAGAGTCATTTTATACCGCAACATTGCCTCTAAAAAATAATAATCAGCATAGGTGAGCGGAACATCAACTTCGGCTTTGTGTGGCATAGAACCGACACTGTGTTTCAAAATAAAATGACCATTCTCACCCTCCTTCGCTAAATACTCAGACGAAGACAACACTTCAATCTGACGACGGGCAACATCCAGATACTTAGTTCTTAACGATTTATCCACATAACCACTTAATTCGACAAGAGCAGAACTCATAACTGCCGCAGTCGAAGCATCCCGTTTTTCATTCGGGATATTCGGTGCATCGTAGTCCCAATAAGGAATCAAATCCTTTGGCATTCGCGGGTGATTAATCATAAATGCGGCAATACGGTTGGCCATATCGAGAAATTTTCTATCCTTCGTTTCGCGATAAACCACTGTATATCCGTACAAAGCCCAGGCCTGACCACGTGCCCACGAAGAATTGTTGCTGTATCCCTGCCAGGTTCCCTTGTATTCGGGCTGTCCGGTAATTGTATCGTACGATACCACATGAAAACAACTCCCATCGGGTCTGAAATGATTTTTCATAGTTCCTTTGGCATGTGCTATAGCAATTTTATAAAACGAACTGTCGCCCGTTAATTTTGTAGCATTAAACAAAAGTTCCAGATTCATCATATTATCTATTATGACCGGATACTTCCATTTACCCCAGTTCCAGGATCGAATTTGTCCAACTTTGGGATTAAAACGTGTGGCTAATGATTTTGCGGCATTTATGATAATTTCCCTGTATTCAGGCTTCGGATCCAAACGAAATGCATTGCCATAACTACAATTGATTATTAAACCCACATCGTGATTATCGGTGGTAAACTGCTCCCCTTTTACACGCTCCGAATATATTTCAGCGTACTTTTTCAATTCCGGATTTTTAGTGTATTCGTATAAATACCAAAGCGTTCCGGGAAAAAATCCACTTGTCCACCATTTAGCATCACTCGTGAGCAATTTACCTTCTTTATCAATGGTACGCGGTAGTCTGTCAGGCTGATCAATTAAAGACGCTGCCAATCGAACAGATTGTGAAGCGGCTGTTTTGAAACTGGCATCAATAACCTTTTTCAGATTTGCCTTTTTTGATTTTTGCAAAGCCAGCTTATCGAGCATATTCTGCATTTCGACACCCGCAAAAATGACTGCAAAAGTTCCGTGAGTATCATCATCAAAAAACGGCCTGTCTAAGTAATACTGAACATCTTCCGAACACATGGTTCCCATGCAGATGTTATGTACAGTTCCATCATTCTCAATCTGACCGGCAATTGCCTGCCACCCTTTTTCAGCAACTGGTGCATATTTTTCAGCCGAAAGCCACCCGTAATTTACACCACGCGCTATAGCCATGGTAAAAATAGCTGTGCCTGAAACTTCGTCTTTTGATTCGGGCATGTTTAGCACATTGGGCCAGAAGCCATTCTCTTTTTGATATTTTAGCAATGAAGCAACATGTTTTTTGTAATGATCAAGGATTGGTTTGTAATAAGGACTGCTTTTGGGAAGCACTTTCAGCACTTCGGTTGTAGCCCATATTCCCCAACCATTGGCACGTGACCAATAAGGTAGCTTCACAGAAGGATGAACCGAATAATGTGCATGCATGTAAAGGTTTGCATCCTTATCCCAAACATAATTTTTAAACTCCAAAACCTGCCTAGCCGCATCGTTTAAAAAGAATTCTTTCAGTTTTTTGTCGGTTACATATTGCGAAGCCTGAACGAGAAAAGGAATACCCATAAACATATCATCGACCCAGATAGTATACTTATAAGGTGTGGTACGCGTATAAATGTTGGTCCCCGGAAAACGAATCTGTTCATCTTTAGCATATTTAATCATTCTGTCAATAAACTTCTGATAGTCTCTTCTGTTCAAAAATTCAGTTTCTTTACGTAGTCGGTATATGAAAGGCATTGACGGTGCCAGGGTAAAATCGAGCAGAGGAGTATTAAGAATCTGAAAATTTACAGATTTAAATTGATTAAGCGTATTAACCTGATAATCTATAAATGAAAAACCATTGAGATGAAAATTGCAAAAATCTGTTGCCCATTGATTGAATTTAGGATTGCCAGTTTGTTCGGACAACACCTGCATTGCCCAGGCCATCCCACCATTGTGGTAATTCCAGTTGTAGCTGGTACCCCAGGGTTTGGTATCAATAACATTGCCCAGCACTTCAACTTTGGGAATAGTCCATGCAACAGGTTGCTGATTAATGCCTGTATATATTTTCCCGAAAGTTATCTGTTCGCCAATATTGATTAAGCGTTCCGCTGGATTATTTTTCACATCAAACGGTCCAATAATCAACCAGTTGGAAATATTGGCTACGGTTTTATCCACATATTGCAAATGTGTGAGTCCGATTGTTGGTTTTGAAGTGGTTTCGGAACTAATTTTCCAGCCATCGCCAGGCAATTGCATATAAAATTTCCATTCCTTTCCGGCAGTAGTTGATTCCACGAAAAAATTGTTTGTACCTTTGCGAAGCGCTAAAGTAATTTTTTGTGATAAAACGATATCCCGTTCGTCAAAATTCAGGCGAATAGCTTTCTCACCGTTTTGAGAATAAATCAGTTCATTGTTCAGCCAAATCCGGCATCCATCATTGTGTTCAATTTCAACATCAAATTTCTGTTCCAATTCGGAATTAATCTGTGTATAAGCCAGTGCAACAGCCTGTTTACCAAGCGAAAAAGCACGACCAAAATCAACACACTGAAGAGTACTCAAATCGGGAACGGGTTTGGAGACTTCGAGTCGAAACTTAAAAGGAGTGTCGCGTATGAGCTTTTCGCCAATAAGACTCACGGTTTTTATGGGACT
>DAOSIN010000190.1:0-4424 GCA_035366675.1 Salinivirgaceae bacterium
CAGCAATACAAAATCGTGTGGGACTGTTAATTGAAGCGCATTCGTTAAAGCCTTATGCTACAAGAGTTTATGCTATGTTAAAACTGTTCGAAGAGACCATTGCTTATATCGAAGCTGATAGTGAAAATTTAATAAAACTTGGAAAAGAAGCTGATAAACAAACCGAAATGTTCGCCATAAATAACGACAGCATACCGCTAACATATAAATTTACAGGAACTTACGATTTTGTTGATTTCCAAGGAGTTAAATACGATAAAGTAGAAAGCGATCTTACGGGAGGTGATTGGTTTGTTTATCAATCAGATAAACCAACTACTTTTCGTTTACCCTATTTAAAAAGAGTTGAAGCGGATATATGTGCAAAAGTGCCCTCCGCATTTATTTTAGGACCCGAATGGGGTTTTATCAGGCAACGTTTAGATTGTCACAAAATAAAGTATTACCGACTAACTCAAGACGTTGATTTAGAGACCCAAACATGGCGTTGCACCAATCCACAATGGGCAAAAATGCCTACAGAGGGTAGAATTATGTTGGACTCTGTTGATATCGAGAAAATTAACGTAAAAGGGAAATGGATTGCAGGAAGTATTGTTGTGCCTATGAATCAACGTAGAGCACGTTTGATTATGAGTATGTTTTATCCAAATTCGCCTGACTCTTTTCTGCGAAACGGAAGTCTGAACGTAATTTTTGAACAAAAAGAGCATTATGAATCATATGTAATGGAGGCAAAAGCCCGCCAAATGTTAGATACAATTCCAGGATTAAAAGAGCAGTTTGAACAGTGGAAGCATGAACAAACCACAGAACCTTCAAGTTACGAGCAATTGGGATGGTTCTATAATCAAACCCCATACAGTGATAGCAAAAGATTTGTTTATCCAATAAGCGAAGTAAACAAAGAGCAGTTGCAACAGTTGAGAAAAATTTGGAAATAGTAAATGTTTAATTATCATTGTAATAGAGTTTAATAAGCAGTACGACCCTGAAACGTAGAAAATTAAGAGAGATGCAAAGAGTAATGATAAGTAGAACCGATGGAATTGGCGATGTTATTTTAACACTTCCCGTAGCCGGTTTATTAAAAGAGGAGTATCTCGATGTGGAAATACTTTTTTTAGCGCAAAACTACACACGTCCGATAGTTGAATGTAGCACTAATGTTGACACTTTCATTAGTTGGGAAGACTTGGCTTCTGCCAGCTTTAAAGAGCGAGTAAAGATTCTCGAAAGCCTAAATTTAGATGCTATAATACATGTATTTCCGCGAAAAGAGTTAGCAAAAGCGGCTAAAAAAGCAAAAATCCCGATTAGAGTAGGCACATCACACCGCATATTTCACTTAACAACCTGTAACAAACTTGTAAATCTGTCGCGAAAAAACTCAGAACTGCATGAAAGTCAGCTTAACTTTATGTTATTGAAACCGTTAATTGACAACTGTTTCTACGAGATTCCGGAAATATTTCCAAAAGCAGGATTTTTAGCCCCTGAAAAGCAAGACGGAGTAAGCGAATACCTTGATAAGGAGAAAATTAACATTGTTCTACACCCAAAATCCAAGGGCAGTGCTCGTGAGTGGGGTTTAGAGAATTTTAAAAATCTTATAGAGATACTCGACCCGTTAAAATACAATATCATTCTAACAGGCTCAGAGCAAGAGGGAAAAGCGTTTAGAGATACTTTAGTATCTTCATTTCCCCATGTTCTCGATACATCAGGACGATTGAGCCTTATTCAATTAGTATCACTGATTGCGCAATCAGATGCATTAATTGCCTGTAGTACAGGACCTTTGCATATTGCGTCAATTTTAGATATTTATACAATCGGTATTTACCCACCAATTAGACCGATGCACCCTGGACGCTGGAAGCCCATAGGCAACAAATCAATTGTTATAGTTAAAGAAACAGAGTGCAATAAATGCAGAAAAAGCGATATATGTTCCTGTATAACAGATATTAAGCCAGACGAAATAGCAAAAATTTTACAATCGTTAAACTTCAATTAGCAATTAAAACACAGATAACACAGATTTAAGGGATAATCACAGATTTAATGTAGGGCGGTGTCTCAAGTGCCCAACTGTTGCGTTACTTCGATATGGTTGCTGAGCTTGTCGAAGCACGGGCTCAGTCACGTACACTTCGGCTTCGCTCAGTGCAAGCATTGCACATTGTTTTGTTCTCAATTTGTATTTGTCTTATTTTTACATACTTTAGAAATGTAGCGTATGCACTTATTTTGCATACAATATAGCCGTAATAGCCGTCCATGAATCCACGTTTTATAATGTAATCGCGGAAAAACTTCCATTTTGGGAAAAGCCATATTTTCAGTATCGAACTTCGTTTGCCACGATTAAATGCTGCTTCAGCTGTAATATTTGTAAAACTATCAGCTTGTTTAGCGTGCCCTGATATAGAATGGTATGAGTAATGTAGTAGATCTCCCTTTAAGTGCATTTGTGTTGAGCCAGTAACTAATTCAACTTTTTCATGAATTTTATAACCTTCCCATTTGCCTTTGCGAGTATTCCAAAGGCGCAGTTTTTGGTCGGGATACCAGCCGCAATGCTTTATCCATTTTCCGCAATAATTTGTAAGGCGGTTAAAGTAGTAACCATCGGCTTGCCAATTTTCTTTTACTGCTTTTATCGAGTTATATAGCTCAGTACTAAGTACTTCGTCGGCATCTAATGATAACACGTGTGGGTACTTGGCATGAGTTAAAGCCCTGTTTTTTTGAGCTATAAAATCATCAAACGGATGCTGAAAAAAACGTACTCCAAACTCTTTGCAAATATCTTCAGTTTTATCGGTGCTATAGCTGTCTAATACAACGATGTCATCAGCTAAGCCGTGCACGGATTCCAAGCATCGCTTAATATTTTTCTCCTCATTAAAGGTGATGATTACAACTGAAATTGGAGTCATCTATTTTTTCTTACAAACATAAGTAAAAGCCGAAAATTGTACAAACTTATTTCTGTACTTATGTTGCCAGTGTTGTCTAATTTTATTATATTAGTAGCCCTTTGTTAGTATAAAATCATATAAACCAATAACTTCAAAAAACAATTATAAACAATTGAAAAAACTAACAAAGTCATCAAAAAAAATGATTAACTTGCAACCCGATTTTCCCAAATTGAAAATAATAAATCAGGGTGTCGGATAAACAATAAAAACAATATATTATGGCAAAAGTCATTGCATTAGCAAATCAAAAAGGTGGAGTAGGAAAAACAACTACAGCAATAAATCTTGCAGCAAGTTTGGCAGCATTAGAGAAAAAGGTTCTTTTGATTGACGCAGACCCGCAGGCAAATGCAACATCAGGGCTCGGCTACGATGCAAGAGACGTTAAATCAAGCATATACGAATGTATAATTCAGGCAATAGATCCCGTCAGCACCATGTTAGACACTGAAATTGAGGGATTGAAATTAATACCTTCAAATATCGACCTTGTCGGTGCTGAAATTGAGATTCTTCAATTGCCAAACCGCGAATATCTGATGAAAAACACCATCAGTAAGCTTCGCGATAATTTCGATTATGTATTGATAGACTGTTCTCCGTCATTAGGGTTGATTACCTTAAATGCACTTACCGCTGCCGATTCGGTTATAATACCTGTGCAGTGTGAATATTTTGCGTTAGAGGGATTAGGAAAACTCCTTAATACAATCAAAATCGTTCAGTCGAAACTAAATACGGAACTTGAGATAGAGGGATTTTTACTAACCATGTATGATTCTCGTTTACGTCTTGGAAATCAGGTTGTTGAGGAGGTTCGTAACCATTTCGAAAACATGGTGTTTGAAACTATTATTCAAAGAAACGTTAAGTTAAGTGAGGCACCAAGTTACGGTAAACCCATTTTATTGTACGATGCAAATAGCAATGGCTCGCTAAATTATTTGAATTTAGCTAAGGAGCTAATTGCTAAAAATGAAAAAGTATAAAGCATAATTCAAAATATTTCAATATAATTAATTTAAAATGTGTGCTAAAAAGAGTGCTTTGGGGCGTGGTTTAGGGGCACTAATTGAGGAAGCTCCCAGAGCTCAAAAACCAGTTCAAAACAGTGCCGTTATTGAGATAGCCCTTGATCTTATAGATGTAAATCCATATCAACCCAGAACAACGTTTGACGAGGAGACTTTAAACGATTTAGCATCTTCTATAAAGGAACTTGGTATTATTCAACCAATTACGGTTCGTAAAATCGAAAATGGACGTTACCAAATTATCTCGGGCGAGAGACGTACACGTGGAGCACGTCTTGCAGGCTTAGAAACTATTCCAGCTTATGTTAGAGAAGCCGATGACCAAGGAATGTTGGAAATGGCTTTGGTCGAAAATATTCAAAGACAAGATTTAGATGCTATAGAAATAGCTATATCGTAT
>DAOSIN010000191.1:0-4384 GCA_035366675.1 Salinivirgaceae bacterium
TGAAAATGGTAATCTGTGGGAAATAATTACAAATGCATGAAAATGAAAAACCCATTTTTTGAAAAATACGCAAAAACAATAACTGCAGTATACATACTAATCTTTCTTCTTAGAGTGATTGAAACCGCTCTGGTAACATATAATTACGGATTTGATAATAAGATTGTTGTCTCTGAATGTTTTGGCTTGTTTATGGATGTTTTTGGTGTGAGTGTTTTAATAATAGCATATGGTATTATTAGTTTTTTACTGTCAAAGTTTAAATCAAATGTCCTAAGGGTAGTTAATATAACTCTGTTAGTTGTATTAACCTTAATCTCTCTTTCTGCCATTATATACTTTGCATATAGGCTTAATCTTTTAGATATATTTTTGTATCAATACTCTATCCGTGAGATACTTTTTACGGTAACAACTTTTCCAATAAATATTTTTCAAATTACGATGGGCTTCGTAATAATATTGGTTGTGCTTTTATTTGCGTGGCTGATTGATAAAATCCGTTTTAATCGGGTTTACTTAAAACTTTTATACTCTTTTGTATTGGTCTCATTGCCTCTATTTTTTCTATTTAATAGATTGTGGGGAAGTAACTTAGATGAGTATTCCCTTAATAAGCCGTTTTATTTCGTTGAAGAATCGATTAAGTATGCGCTAAAACTTGAAAAAGATGTAACTGTTGATACGGAAAAATTTAGAGAGTTGTACCCTGAAAAAGAATTTATCAACGACAATTATCCGTTGGTTCATAGAGCAAAACGAGAAAATGAACTTGGTAAATATTTCAACAAGTTTACTACTAAACCTAATATTGTAATATTGATAGTTGAGGGATTGAATGATGACTTTATTCACGAATATAAAGGCTCACGATTAATGCCTTTCTTAAGTCAGTTAAAAGATAGTGGTCTTTATTGGGAACGTTGTTTTACGTTAGGGGAGAGGTCTTTTGCTGTCGTCCCTTCTGTTTTGGGAGGGTTACCGTACGGAGATAAGGGATTTACACAACAAAAGAGAGTTCCACGTCACTTATCACTTGTCTCAATATTAAATGCTAATGATTATTATACATCTTTTTATTACGGATTAGGTGCATGGTTTTATTCAAAGAGCAGGTTTTTTAGATACAACAATATTGATTTAATTTTTGATAAAAGCAGGTTTTCAGATAGTTATTCTAAAATAATAGTTGGAGAAGATAAGTTCTTTTGGGGTTATAATGACAGGGATTTGTTTAGGCAATCATTGGAGGTTATTGACACTCTGAAACAATCGCCAAGATTAGATATCTATTTTACTGGCACAAGTCACTCTCCTTTTGCTATTGAAGACGAAGATTATTATGACAGCCAATTAAAACAGCTTGTTAGACAGCCATATGAAGAGTTTTACCAAACTCATTCAACATATTTAAAATCATTATTGTTTGTGGACGATGCTTTAAAAGAGTACTTTAACGAATATAAAAAACGAGAAGATTATGAAAACACAGTTTTTATTATTACAGGCGACCACCCAATGACGGAGCTACCGATAAAGAATTCGTTAAAAAGATATCATGTTCCACTGCTTATTTTTTCTGATAAGTTAAATGAACCTCAATCTTTTACTAACATAGTCAGTCATTTAGATATCTCAGAGGCTCTGCTTTCATTTTTACAGGATTATTTAATACATATTCCGGCTATTAGTACATCTCTCGGTGGACAGTTAATTTGCAATGAAAACAAATCTCATAAAAATATCGCTTTTATGAATGAAAATCGGGAAGTTATTGATTTTTTATCAGGCGACTACTATTTATCAGGCGACAAGCTGTACTATGTTGATTCTTTGCTAAATATCGAAGAAATTGAGGATACATTAATCAAATCAAATTTTGAAGAGAAGCTGAATGTTTTCAGGAACATGAGCCTTTATGTTACTCGTGAGGATAGGATTATATCAAAAGAGGATTACAGCAAAGAACTTGGAATTGATGAAGAATGGTAATCTTCATTTGTGCAGTAGATTCAGGTACTATATGCAATATTGTTAAGCAAAATATAATTCCACTTAAAATAAAAACCTCTGTTCCACCGCAACAATGCGATAGGACAGAGGCAAAATAAAATGTTTGAAAAACTACTACTATCTTTTTTCCTTAAAAATAATTTCTGCTTGATTATTTAGAAAATAAACTGCTATATCATCTTTGCCGACTGAAACCACTGCAAAGCCTTGATCTTTACTGCAAAACTGTGTGCCATCGATAGGTTTTACCTTGCGAGTGCTGGCAATGGACGAAACGGTGAAATAACCAACAGAGCTATCTTGCTTACGAATCGCCTGAAAGTTGTGGATATGTCCGCTAAAATAGTAGTCCACCTTGTACTTGCGAAGCAATGGATCTACATAACGTTGCATATCCTCGCGCTCACACACCTCTTTGTTTGTTTCAGCATATACAGGATGATGTCCAAGCACTATCTTGTACTTCGCCTTACTACTCGCAAGTGCGTTGTCTAACCATTTTAGTTGAGCATCTCTATCTTGCTTGCAAGCATCGGGATATTCTCCCGGGTTGTCACGATATTTGTCTATTATTGGTGGTGTATCGATAAAAAAGAGATCAATTGTGATACCCTCGTGCGTGTAACTCTTGCTATAGTAGCGAGCTGGAACTTCCCACCTGCGACTTACCTGCGAATAATCAATAATTGCCTGTGTGTTACCCTTATACTCGTGGTTTCCAAGAATAATATGCCATGGAATTTGTAGCTCAGGGTGAGAGTACATCTCTTCAAAGCAACTGATAAAAATGTGGTCATTAACACTTTGAACACCCAAATAGTGAAATATATCACCCGTTACGGCAACAAACTCGGCATCAACAGCGTCTGCCACATCGCCCATAACATAACCCATTTCACGCTGTCCAAAATGTCCATAACGGTTCATATCTGTAGCAATAATAAAATTGAAACGATCTTCTGTGAGCTTCTCAAGCGTATCGAGCATAGCCACAGGGGTAAAGCCTTCGTACTGAGTGAAAGGCTGTATTGCTGGTTGAGCAATAACTTTGCTCGACCCCTGTGCTATCGCTGAGTTTACGGCAAATACCGAAACAAATAGAAGTAATAAAAATTGAATTAATCTGACTTTTTTCATTTCGTTATATTATTTATATATCTCTTATACTAAACGTAAAAAGTCATTAAAAATTCCATTTCAACCCAAGAATAAACGATGGTAAATAATATTCGATCTGCATTAAACGGTCGCTTTGTCCTTGGTAGTAATAAAGTGGCTGGTTAAGCAAATTGTTTGCCTGTGCATAAATTTGTAATCCTTTGGGAAGATTTACAGAGGCATTTACGTCAAGAAAATTTTGCGTGCCGTAGTAGCGATCTTCAAAGGAATTTCCACCCAATTCATCAAGATAGTCGTTAGTAAAGTTGTATGATACACGCACAGAAACGCGTTTGTCCTCATACGCAAGTGATGCGTTAACGGTGTGAGGAGCAGTACCTGGTAAGGGCATATCTTCGCGCACTTCGCCATCTTCATTGGTAATACCATCAGCGATAGAGTGTGTATAAGTGTAATTTGCATTAACCACAAGATTACGTAAAACCCAGGGAAGAAAATCAAGTTTATGAGTATATGATACCTCTAAGCCGTATAGATCCACATTGTCGCCATTGCGATATTGGCTATATCGCCATGTAGCATCGTCTGCGATGGGATTAGTTAATTCTGGAAAATCGTTAGCAAACTGATCACGAGTGTAGGCTTCAGTAGCATACTTGTAAATAAAATTATTTAACCTCTTATAAAATAATCCGCATGAGATTTGACTGATGTTAGCAGGATAGTAACTTGCGATTAGGTCATAGTTGTAAGCGTAAGTGCTTTTAAGATGAGCATTACCGGTGTCTATCTCTTCGTCTTCACTATTGATAAGTGTGTATGGCACAAGCCAATAGTAGTTTGGACGGGCAATAGAGGTGCTAAATGCTCCGCGAAGCGTAAACTTATTGGTTGGCTGATATCTAAGAGTCAAGTTTGGAAACCAGTTTGTGTAACTGTTGTTATCGCGTACATCCTCTCCCTTCTCATCGTCTATGAGCGTATGTCCAAGATAGTCAATTTTCGTGTGTTCCATGCGCACGCCTGTAATGATTACAAAATCCTTTGTAATGTTTTGGTCCCAACGCACAAACGCTGCGTAAATATCTTCCCGTGCGTTATAATTTCCTGCATAATACTCTGCTAGAACGTCTTCCGCTTTGTAAAGAGATGTGTCGCTCAGAGGAATTTTACCGAGAAACTCATGAGATGCAAAACGTCCCGGCACATAACCTCTTCCTCCAAGAAAACGTTTGTCATCATAATAATTGGT
>DAOSIN010000192.1:0-4372 GCA_035366675.1 Salinivirgaceae bacterium
TTACTCTGCGTTCTAACCTTTTAAGTTCTTTTTTGTTCAACAGAAGCTTACGCTCGGAACGTGGATCATGATTAAAGTGTGCAGCCTTTTCATATTCAGAGATATAAACCCCTTTTGCATAAAGTTCGCCGTCGTGGAAAACACAATATGAGTCAGTTAAATTTGCTTTGCCCTGCCGAATTGACTTAATCTCAGTTCCTTTTAATACTAAACCAGCAATAAAAGTTTCAATAAACTCATATTCAAATGATGCTCGTCTATTTTTTATCTCAATGGTTGACACTGTGGTTTTAAATAAATTAGTTTACATCCTCAATTTTTAAGGTTTTTTTGACCTTATATCCTTTGGGGGTTTCTTCAATAGTAGCTGCTTCAACGTTTATATCATGCTGAAATATAACAACATAGTTGTTTTCCGTAATCTCCTTTAGAATCTTAACTTTTTCGTCAATGGCATCCATCGGATAAATATCGTATGCCGAAAGATATATCGGTGGAATATTGGCTGTTGAAGGAATTAAATCGCCAGCGTACACAACAGTTGCTTTATTGGCTTTAATTACAGGTATTAGCAGACCTATAGTGTGTCCATTTTGTAAGCGTAATTCGATTCCCGGATAAAGCTCCGTATCTTCCTCAATAAAATTAAGCTTTCCAAATGTATTTAAAGGTTTTATCAAATGTTCGGGATATGCAGTTTCTTCTCTTAAATTTGAATTGTTTGCCCACTCCCACTGTTGCCGTGAAACCCACATTTTTGCATTTGGAAACTGTGGTTTTGGATTACCATTTTCATCGTCAATTAGTGCTCCACCACTGTGATCCCAATGTAAATGAGTGAAAATCACATCAGTAATATCTTCGGGCGCATAACCATGTCTTTTTATGCTACCTAACAAGGTATCATTACCGTTGATATATTGATATTTAAGAAAACTTTCGGGCATTCTTGTTCCAATACCAGTGTCTATTAAAATTCTTCTGTCGTCGGTTACAACTAAAAGATTTCTTATTGCATTGTTACACAAGTTATTTTCATCGCACGGATAACGTTTCTTCCAAATGGCTTTGGGAACAACACCAAACATTGCTCCGCCATCAATCATAAAACATTGTGTTTCTATTGAATATATCTTCATTTGCTTATTTTTAATTTTGTAATCTCTAATGTACTAATATAAATATGCGAGTATAACATTCTCTTAGGTAATTGCATACAAAGATAGGCACTTTTAACATAATAGGTTATGGTGCGGCAATTTTTGATTATCGGTAAACAATTAAAATCATGTTAGTAGCAATATCAAAAAAAGTTTTGGCACATATCTATAAATTTGGATATTTAGACTTGTATTTAAGTTGACTATATTATTAACTATCAAATAGTTGCATATCTAATTGACATTAAAACTAAAATCTAGACAAACGTACTTTAAAAAAATATATTTAAAACATACACTTATCACACAAAAAGTAAGTATCTTGTGTAATTTTTAAAAAGCTAAGAATAAGAAACAATTATATTAATAAATATTTTAATTTCAAACAGTTATATAAAATGATGACAAAAAAAAGATTATTTCGCTTTGCAAGTTTTCTTGCAATTGCAGTAGTTGCAGGTTTTACATTTTACTCCTGCGGCAAACAAGTAAACATTCCCGGTTACAAACTTATCTCTAAAAAGTTTGTAAAAGAAGTTAACGCAGATGTCTATTACTTCGAACACATAAAAAGTGGTGCACACGTCGTAAAATTCGATGTTGACGATGCTAACAAAACTTTTGGTGTTGGTTTTAAGACTGAACCTAATTCAGATTGCGGCACATCGCACATTATTGAACACTCAGTATTAAATGGTTCGAAAAACTTCCCAGTAAAAAGTCCTTTCGAGGAGATGGGAAAGACATCACTAAAAACATTTCTTAATGCGTTTACAGCGTCAGATTGGACTTTCTATCCTGTTGCCAGTATGAATGAAAAAGATTATTTCAATCTGATGACAGTTTATTTAGATGCTGTATTTTTTCCATTAATTAAAACAGAACCTAAGATTTTTATGCAAGAGGGCTGGCATTATGAATTAGAAGATAAAGAGAGTCCGATTGTTATAAAAGGTGTTGTTTACAATGAAATGAAAGGAGTTTTCTCAAGCCCTCAAAGAGAAATGAGTTACCAGATAGGTAAAAACCTCTTCCCTGATAATGGCTATGGTTATTCGTCTGGCGGACATCCTCAGGCAATACCTGAGCTTACTTACGAAGATTTTATTGCTTACTACGATAAACACTATCACCCTTCAAATAGTTGCATTTTTGTATATGGTGATGCTGACATGAAAAAAGAGTTAGAACTTATTGATAAACAATATCTTTCATTGTTTGATAAGATAGAGATTGATAGTGAGATCAAACTTCAAGAACCATTCACAGAATTTAAAAAAGTTGAGGCTCCATATGCGTCGTTAGAAGGAGTTCCAACAGAAAATCAAACTTTTATATCATTAAATTGGGTATATGGTTTAGGTACCGACCAAAAACTAAGTTGGGCTTTGAGTATTTTGTCTGATGTGCTTGTAAATCAAGAGGCTGGACCAGTACGCTTAGCACTTCAAGAAGCTGGAATAGGTCAAAACATGTATTCATATGCAGGTATGAATCAACAAAATGGCTTTAATATCACTATCCAAAATGCAAATCCCGAAGATGCCGACAGAGCAAAAGAGATTATATTAAATAAAATGAAAGAGGCGGCTGAGCAAGGTATCGACCGCAGTGCAGTTGAGGCATTTGTAAACAGAATAGAGTTCCATTTACGAGAGGGAGATAATGAACAAAAAGGCTTGTATGCAATGCTTCAAAGCTTCCAAGACTGGATGTTTACCAATGATCCATACACAGGGTTACAATGGGAACAACAGTTGGCTGATACTAAAAAGGCTATTGAAGAGAATTATTTAGAACAAGTTCTAAAAGAGGCTATTATAAACAATAATTTCGGTTTGATGATGGTAATGATGCCAAAACCAGGTATGGAAAAAGAGATTAACGAACAAACTGCAAAAAAATTAGCCGAATATAAGACTTCACTTTCAGAAGAGGAGATAGAAAAACTGATTGCAGATACCAAAGATCTTATCGCATATCAACAAAAGGAAAACACAGAAGAAGATTTAGCAGTGATTCCTAAGTTGGGTCGCGAAGATTTGAATCCAAAGGCTGACTGGTACGAGGCAGAAGAGAGAGAGATGGCAGTCGTAAAAGTTGTACACTTCGAAAATTTCACAAATGGTGTTGTTTATGTAAAATTAATGTACGATTTGAGAGTACTTCCAAACGAATTGATACCTTATGCACAATTGCTTAGCGACATATTAGGCTTAATGAGCACAGAAAACTACTCATTTGGTGATTTAGAAAAAGAGATTAATAAAAATACTGGTAGTGCTCAAACATATATCACTACCTACAAGCAAGATCGTGATGATAACAAACTACTTCCTAAATTTGTATTAGAATCAAAAGCTGTTCCTTCAAAAGTTGATAAAATGTTTGAACTTGGCAACGAAGTACTTTATAAAACAAACTTAGCCGATAAAGAGAGATTAAAAACTATTCTTACAAGAAATTTGGCACAAACTGAGTCGAACGTCAAAGGAAACGGTTTGGGATATGCAATGACACGTGCAAGCTCATATTTCTCAAATAGCGGAATGTTCAGTGAATTAACAAGAGGTCTTGAATACTACTGGTTTTTAGCAAAATTGGTTGCAGATTTCGATACCAACTCTGATATGACTATTGATAATCTTAAGAAAACTGCTGATTTGCTTTTCACTCGCAACAATTTGATATTAGCAAGTTCGTGTGATAAAACTGATTACAGCAATTTAGAAAAAGTGTTTACTAATTTTGCTGCAAATCTACCGGAAAAAGAGAGCACACTTGTTGATTGGAATTTTGATTTGACAAAGAAAAATGAAGCTTTAATTAGCTCATCAAAAGTTCAATATGTTGTTCAAAACTATAATTATAAGAAGTTGGGATACGATTGGAATGCAAAAATGAGTGTTCTTAGCAGTATCCTTTCGGGAGAATACTTACAAAACACTATCCGTGTAGTTGGCGGCGCTTATGGCGGATTTTCAGGTATTTCGAGTGATGGTAGTTTCTATTTCGCTTCATATCGCGACCCGAACTTAAAAGAGACACTTGACAACTACGCAGGAGCCGTTCAATACATTGAATCTTTTGAAGCTGATGAAGCTAAAATGTTGGGATACATAATCGGAACAATTGCTAATTATGACTATCCAGAAACAGCGTCATCAAAAGCTAACACTGCTTTTAGTCGTTATTTTACCAATGCTACTGCA
>DAOSIN010000193.1:0-4354 GCA_035366675.1 Salinivirgaceae bacterium
AAAAGAGGTGTAATAACTGTAACTAATGAAGAAAAATAGTTCTTTACCTGTCGTTGTTGTTGGTACTGGTGGAGTTGCGCGCTCATTGGTATACTCGCTAAAACTGAACAATATTAGAATAATTGGAGTTATAACTCGCGGTGGGAGAGAAGCCAAAGAGTATATATCCGAACAAGGTTTAGCTGCAATTAGTTACGGCACTGAGATAATCGAGCCCTGTATTTGTATATTGTCAGTTCCCGACCGTCTAGTTGCCGAAACAGCGCAAAAAATTGCATTGCCCGAAGACTCTATAATGTTGCATACTGCGGGAAGTATCGATATGTCAGAACTTAAAAGTAGCAGTATCAATTACGGAGTTCTATATCCTTTGCAAACCCTACACAAGCTGAAACAGGTCAGTTTCAAAGATATCACTGTTTGTATCGAATCAAACAACACGTTCACTAAGAGTGTTTTAACAGAATTAGCAAATATTTTAAGTGATAATGTTGTAGAAGTAAGTAGTAGTCAAAGGCTTATGATTCATTTAGCTGCCGTATTTGCTTGTAACTTTACAAATTTTATGTACTCAATATCAGAGAAAATATTGAGAGACAGTAATCTCGATTTTTCATTGCTACACAGTTTGATTAAAGAGACAACCGAAAAAGCTCTGCACACAAGCCCCTCTTTGTCACAAACAGGACCTGCAGTCAGAAACGATTTGAATACAATAAACAAACATTTATCGCTACTAACTGATAGTGAAAAACATATATACGAAATATTAACAGAGATAATAAGAGATAAATACGGTAAAAAATAATTAACAAATACTTATATTTGCAAAAAGCCGATTATTATGCTAAACTTTAAAGAACGACTAAGCTTTATTAAGGCATTTGCATTTGACATTGACGGTGTCTTTACCGATGGAAGTCTGTTGCTTATGCCAGGTGGCGAACAACTTCGCACCATGAATATCCGTGATGGATATGCAGTTCAGTTAGCCTGCAAATTAGGATATCCCATTGCCATTATTACCGGAGCCGATGAAAAATCTGTGAAAGTTCGCATGGAGCGACTTGGAGTGAAAGATATTTACATGGGAACGGACGATAAATGCAAGGAGTTTATTGATTTTACATCAAAACACAACTTGAATCCCGACACAGTACTGTTTATGGGAGATGATATGCCCGATTATTCAGTTATTCAACTTGCAGGGATAAGAACTTGCCCGGCAGATGCCGACTCTGAGATAAAAAACCTCTCGCACTACGTTTCAGCATTTGCTGGAGGCCGTGGATGCGTGCGTGATGTAATTGAACAAACATTGAGAGCGCAAGGAAAGTGGCCCATTAAATAGCAGTGAACAATTAACAATGTACAATTAACTTTAGTAATTATACAATTATAAATGGGTATGAAAAAGAATGTTGTGAGAGATAAAATGTTTGAGTTGATTTTTTACAATGCCGATAAACTATATAATACCGTATCGATTGTAAAATATTATAAAGGATTGGACTTTTATAATATTGCGATTAGTACAAAATATTATTCTCAAACATTAAAAGCCCAACTTAAAAACTGTAACTATCTAGTTTATAATTGTTAATTGTACATTGCACATTGCTAATTGATATAAACTTTTAACTCGTAACTATGAAGTATATTCGACTTTTTAGAGCGGTAAACCTGCTAATAATAGCACTTACAATAGTTTCCATGCGATATGGAATTATTATGCCGCTATTTTCAAAAGTCGGATTATCTGTTCAAATGCCTATTTGCGATTTTTGTTTAATGATTTTGGCAACGCTTGCCATTGGTGCAGCTGGATACGCAATAAACGACTATTTTGATCAAAAAATTGATGCAATTAACCGTCCCTCAAGAGTTGTGGTAGGCAAGGGGGTAAGCAGGCGGTTTGCAATACTTTCGCATATTATCCTGAGTGCAGTGGGGTTGCTAATTGGCTTATTCTTAGCGTATAGAGTGGGAATATGGTGGGTTGCAGTAGTCTATTTTGCGGTAGTAGCCATATTTTGGTTTTATAGTCTTTCGCTAAAAAAATCGGGATTACTTGGCAATATTGCTGTTTCGTCGATGGCGTTTTTGGTTCCGTTTCAGGTTGCGTTGTACGAATTTGCTTGGTATCTAAAACTTAACGGTAGTTTTCCTGATGATATTGGAACTCTAAATACGATGAAATTTGCATTTTACACTGTTTTGGCTTTTTCTCTGTTTGCATTTCTAACCAATTTTATTCGTGAAGTAACCAAGGATTTCGAAGATATTAAGGGAGATGCCCGATACTTGCGGCGTTCTCTTCCTATAGTTTTTGGTCCAGACAAAGCTAAATGGATAGTTCAGATAGCGACCCTTGTTATAATATTGTTAGTTAGTGTCTTATGCGTGTTGTACTTATCGAAAGAGCCTTATTTTATAGTGTATGCAATATATTTGGCACTGTTTATCATTATACCTTTGTTTTTTGTTATTTACAGAACCCACAGAGCACGAGAGGCAAAACAATACTCCTTGTCCGGGAAAATAATTAAATTTGTTATGCTAACCGGGATACTCTTCCCTTTTATGTTTGGCTTATTGCAATAAATAACATTATATTATGGTCAAACATACTGGACTTATCGAAAGAATTGAAAAAAAGTATCAAATAGTTCTTGCTTCGCAATCAAAACGTCGCCAACAGTTACTAAGCGATTTAGGATTTAGCTTTACAATTGTTGATACAATCGATATTGATGAGTCGGCACCAAACAACCTGAACTATATTGAGACAGCTGAATATATCGCACATAAAAAAGCAAGTACAATAAAAGATAAAGTCAGCAAAAATAAACTTGTAATTACCTGTGATACAATTGTTGTACACAATAACAAAATAATAGGCAAACCCAAAAACAGAGATGAGGCGGTGATGTTTCTAAAGACTCTATCAGATAGCAAGCATGAGGTTGTTAGCGGGGTCTGTATTTTAGGATATGATAAATATAAACTGTTTCACGATATCACAACCGTATGGTTTGATAAATTGACAGATAGCGATATTAATTATTATGTTGATAAATATAAACCTTACGATAAAGCAGGTGCATACGGTATACAGGAGTGGATTGGAATGGTAGGAATTTTGAAAATTGAAGGATCATATTTTAATGTTATGGGATTGCCTACACAAAAGATTTATAAGGAGTTGGCAGGATTTTTATAAACAAAACTAAAAAATTAAACAAAAACATATAATCATGAGAAAATCAGTATTTTATCTATCCTTAGTTTTTTTATTAACTACTGTTCAGGTTAGAGCAGATGAAGGAATGTGGTTACCGTTTAAATTAAAGGGCGGTATAATTAACCAAATGAAAGAAAAGGGCTTAATTTTGGAGGCAGACGATATTTATTCCATAGAAAAGCATGGATTAAGCGAAGCCGTGGTGGGTTTAGGATTTGAGGGGAGACCCTTCAGGCACTTCTGCACGGGAGGAATAATATCAAACCAGGGCTTGTTTATCACGAACCACCATTGTGGTTACAGTTTTATTCAAAGACATAGCACACTGCAAGACGACTATCTAAAAGATGGCTTTTGGGCATACTCCATGGAGGAAGAATTGACTAATACGGGATTGACAGTCAGTATATTACGAAAAATGGAAGATGTAACCCAATCTGTTTTTGAAGGAGTTAACGATAATATGAGTGTAATTGAAAGAGACTCTGTAATAAAAGAGAATATAACAGCTATTGAAAACGAGGCTGTTGAAGGGAATCATTATTATGCAAAAGTTTATACCTATTACAATGGTAATGAGTATTATCTATCTGTTTACGAGATATTTAATGATGTACGTTTGGTTGGCGCGCCACCATCGGCAATTGGAAATTTTGGAGGAGATACCGATAACTGGGTTTGGCCCCGACATACAGGCGATTTTGCACTATTCAGAATTTATGCAGGAGCAGACAATAAACCCGCCCCATATTCGCCTGATAATAAGCCCTATGTGCCCGATAAATATTTTGAAATCAACGGCAAAGGGCTATCAGAAAATGAATTTACTTTCGTAATGGGATATCCCGGTACAACACGTCAATATCTGCCATCGCAGGCTATTACTTTGCTCAAGGATTACGAAAACCCGATTAGAATTGAGTTGCGTGATATACGGATATCAATTATGAAACAATTTATGGCACAAGATAGAGAAGTTGGAATTAAATACAGTAGCAAGCTGGCAGGTGTCGCCAATAGTTGGAAAAAATGGATTGGAGAGATTCAAGGTCTTGATAGATTCGACGTTGTTGGACAGAAGAAAGAGCTTGAAAATCAATTTTCTAACTT
>DAOSIN010000194.1:0-4318 GCA_035366675.1 Salinivirgaceae bacterium
TTCATGGCACTCTAACACTTAGTGCTTTAGGAGGATATAAGTCCGATACACTAATTGGACCAGCTTATGGAGCAAAGTTTGTTTTAACCAAAACTGAAAACACAGAGTCAGAAACACAAGTCGAGGAGGATAACTGGATAGCAGCCGTAGAATGGGCTGAAGCGAATTTTGGACCCGATATTACTTCAACTTCGTTGGGTTACATTGATTTTGATAATGGATTTGCTTACACTCCAGATGATTTAGATGGAAATACAGCAGCCATAACCATAGCAGCTGATATTGCAGCATCGTTAGGAATTTTGGTTATAAATTCGGCGGGAAATGCAGGACCCGGTCCAACTACGTTGGGTGCTCCAGCAGACGGTGACAGCGTGTTGGCGGTCGGCGCTACCTATTCATCTGGTGAAATTGCCGAATTTAGTTCAAGAGGTCCAACTGCTGATGGACGAGTAAAACCAGAAGTTTGCGCTCAAGGTGTTTATGTGCTTTCGGCATCGCCCTACGGCGAAGGATTTGTTTACGCAAACGGAACTTCATTGTCGTGTCCAATGGTTGCAGGTGCCGCAGCTCTACTGATCGAAGCATTCCCACAAGCACCAAATATGGAGATATTTGAAGCATTGAAAGTAACGGCTAACAAATCATACGAACCAGATAATGCATACGGTTGGGGGATAATAAATGCTTGGGCAACATATAATTATTTGTCAGGGAAACCACATATTTCGCACGAACCAATAACAGAAGCTTATGATTTAGATGAGGGTTACAATGTTGAATGCAAGGTATTTGCAAAAAATGGTGATATTGATATAATAAAAGTTGTTTATAGAGTAAATAATGGCACTTGGCAAAACCTTCTAATGTCAAATGTGGAAGAGCATAGTTTTATGGCACAAATACCTCAAGCAAATGGATTGGACGTAGTTGACTATTATATTTATGCCGAGAACTCGACAGGTACTTATACATTTCCTGAAAATGCACCAACAAATTTTGTCTCATTTGTTATAACAAATATTAATGAACTAATCGAAACAAAAGATGTTTTCGTAACCCCAAATCCTGTAAACACCAAGTTTACTATTAAGGGGATTGATTTAATACCAATTGATAAAATAGAGATTTTTAACAGTTTGGGGCAACCTGTACTACAAAAACAGGATTACTTGCAGTGGGAAGAGTTTGATGTTTCAGATTTAGTAAGCGGAAGTTATTTTCTGAAAATAGAATCAAACCAAAAAACAAAAATTTTGAAATTTATTAAAACAAACTAAAGTTATCATCCTGATAACTACTATAATTTGGTTTAAAGCAGTTACTATTAAACACTTTTGTCAATTTTTAGAGTTGTGTAATCGACTGGGCTTTTAGCTTTCTTTTGCTCCATTTTATCGAATGCTTTAGCGCAAACAATACCTTTTTTGCGCATCTCTTTGTTGTGCCCGACGTGTGTGTCAGGAAAACGTCCTCCTTTAATAACTATAATACGAATCGCTAAGCCAGCGACCGCAATACCTGTCAAAATCAAAGCAGCTAAAAGAGTCTGAATCGTTAACATATTATTGTTTTTATTTGCTACTATTACAAACTTTTACAAAAATAACGTTGTCAACTCTAAAAACAAAGAAAAAATATGAAATATTAGAGTAGTAACTGATTTTTATATACAGTAAATAACTAAATTATAACTACATGTTAAATTAAATAAAAGTCAATAGACAAAATTGTTGTATAAAAAAGTACTTTTCTAATCGAAAAAATAGTATGTTTGTGATTGGTAAATACTTTAAATAAATACTTTGAAATAAGGCGATATAAATAAAAATAAATAAAACATTATACTAATGAAGTTCAGATTTTCAATGGTGAACCGTTTATATTTAGGTTTTGGAATATTAATAGTGGCAATTGTTGTCAGTAGTGTCTTAACTTTCACAAATCTGCAGGCAAACAAAAAGGTAAGTGAACGAATATCAGAAATATATGTTCCTTCAATTTCATATCTGAATGAGTTGATAAGTCTTGTTAGTGATTCAAAGATGTTGATAAAAAATTGGGTTTTTATCGAACAAAAGTCACAAACATCCGATAAAGTCAATCTTCAGAACATACACTCTCAATATTATCCTCAAATTATTTCTAAGTTAAATGAGTTAAAGGAGCATTGGGTTGTTGGCGATATTGAAATGCTTGATAATATTGAAAAAACCTTGTCCGATACCTTGTTTGCATTACATAAACAAATAATGGGACAGTTAAATTCTTTAGAGTCATATACTGACGAAGAGGTTGTTTTGGAAATATGCCCTATGTTTGAAGAGGACGGAAAGATTATCGTTATTACTGACAATGTAATAGAAGAAATAACAAAACTTAAGACAAGTATCAACGAATGTTATGAAGGAATAAATGCCAGAAATATTGAAAAAACAGACATTTTTCAACGTACTGTATTAATTGTTGGTTTTGTTTTAGTAGTGCTCTCTTTGCTTATATCTTACTTAATATATCGAGTTACTGTAAAACCAATTCTCAAGCTACGTGATTTCTTATTGTTAATGGCTAAAGGAGTTTTGCCTGATGAACGCTTGAAGGTAAATAACGATGAAATTGGAGATATGTCGCAAGCTTTGAATCAGTTTGTTGATAATATGAAAAGTACTTCAAACTTTGCATTGGAAATAGGAAATGAAAATTTTGAAGCAGAGTATAGTGCTTTAAGTGAAGATGATATACTTGGCAACAGCTTAATCACAATGCGCCAAAACTTAAAAACGGCTTCAGATCAAGAGAAAAAACGTAAACAAGAAGACGAAATTAGAAATTGGACAACAAAAGGACTTGCTGAGTTCGGAGATATTCTTAGACAAAGCTCCAATATAGAGTCCTTATCGTATGACGTTCTTGAAAAAGCTATTGAGATTTTAGGTGCAATTCAAGGTGCACTATATATTTTAGAAGATAGCGACGAGGATGACGTTCATTTTAGAATGACTGCGGCTATTGCTTATGGTCGAAAAAAACTTGCCTCGAGCCGTGTTGAGTTAGAGGAAGGACTTGTAGGACGTTGTGCCTTCGAACAAGCACCAGTTTATTTAAAACAGGTACCACAAGATTATGTAAGAATTACATCTGGTTTAGGCGACACTAATCCTTCGGTTATATTGTTGGTGCCATTAAAGGCAAATGAGGCAATTTATGGCGTTATTGAAATAGTCTCTTTTAATCAGTTTGAAGAGTATCAGATTAAATTTTTAGAGCAAGTAAGCGAAAACATTGCTGGCACTTTAGCAACGGTAAAAATTAATGAAAAAACAGCCAGATTGCTCGAAGAATCGCAACAGAAAGGAGAGGAGTTAGCATCTCAAGAGGAAGAGATGCGTCAAAACATGGAAGAACTTCAAGCCACTCAGGAAGAATCTGCAAGACGCGAACTCGAAATGCGAGAAATACTCGAGGCTATTAACAATAGTGTTGGAAATATTGAGTTTGATTTGCTTGGAGTAATTCAAAACGTCAATGAAAGATATGCTCAATTTTTAGGTTTAAAAGAAGATGAATTAATAGGGCGTGAACATCGTAGCTTACTGAAACTAACACATAAACAAGATGTTCTTTATCGCGAAATGTGGGAAGGTTTTGCTTCTGGCTCTTTGGTCGAAATGGACTTATGTTATATGACTTCATACGGAGACGTTTGGTTGCGAGAGACTTATACTCCGTTAAAAGATGTAAGTGGTGAATATAAAAAGGTTTTAAGCCTTGCGGTAGATATATCTGATAATAAAACGAAAGACAGAGCAATACACGCATATAGAAGAGAGCTTGACGAGCAAGGAGAAAATCTCAAAAACATTATTGATCAATTAAATACACATAAATCTGAAAGCGAACAACGAGAAAACGAGCTATTAAAAGAGAGTGAAGCTACGGAAGAGGAAAACAGAGTTCAAATTGAAAGCATGAAATTGCAAATTGAAGATCTTGAGGAGAAGCTACGTAAGCTTACGACTGGTGAATCATAGGATATAGTTTTGGTTTGCTACATAAAAATAAATAGCTTGAAATTGATGACACATACGTTACCTAAGAAGGTTTTAATTATATTCATTTTACTTACTGTTGTTACAATATCGCTAAATGCTCAAAGATGCGAGAAGAAAAAACTTGCACCTAAAGAGTGGCTTGGTAATTATGATTATTCAAGCCAAACAACGTATACACAATTAGCTGTCGGCGATACAATAAGAATGAAGACAGTTGTATATTCGCAGTATCACTACAGAATTTTTGTAGTAGGAGAAAGTAGGCT
>DAOSIN010000195.1:0-4306 GCA_035366675.1 Salinivirgaceae bacterium
CGGGCCAGTACGCTTTTATGTGTGGGATATTATCGAGAAAAATCCGAGAAATAGCATATGTTCGTAGGTCGTCAGTTATTGAAACTTCACTTGTTAAACCTAATTGATTTTCTGACAAACAATATTTTAGCGGAATAAAAGCATTAAATCCTCTTGTTTTGTCTTGCAGATTACGAATTGCTTCAAGATGTTTTATGCGATGTGTTGTTTCTTCAATATGTCCATAAAGCATTGTGGCATTTGTGGTAATTTCAAGCATATGAGCTGTTTCGTGTATTTTTAACCAATCTTCGCCTGAAAGCTTGTCGGGGCAGGTTTTTTTTCTAATCTCAGAGTCAAAAATTTCTGCTCCGCCACCTGGCATAGATTGTAAACCGCTATTTACAAGAGCATGTAAAACTTCTGTGTAAGTTTTCCCTGATAACCCGGACAGGTATTTGATCTCTTCTGCGGTTAATCCTTTGCGGTGTATTTTTGGAAATTGGTTGCGAATGGAGGAGAAAAGTGTTGTGTAAAAATCCAAGTCATAGTCTGGGTGGAGTCCCCCGACAATATGCACTTCTGAAATCTCACCGGCAGCCTTAATTCTATCTATTATTTGCTCGTGAGAGAGTTTATATGTGTCACTGTCGCCTTCTGTACGGCGGTAGGAGCAGAATTTGCATCTGTTTTGGCATATATTTGTTGGCTCGATATGTATGTTCCTTATATAATATATGGTATCGTTGTTGAATTTGCGCCTTCTTATATCTGCCATGACTGCAAGCTCGCCTAATGTCGCGTGTTCAAAAAGATTGATAGCATCATCGGTTGAAATTCTTTGATGGAGTTTAATTTTATTGTAAATATTGCTTAGAGTACTCTCTTTTGAAGTCATGCTCCTAAATATGTTGTGATTTTTTAAGTATCTGACATAAAACAAAAAGAGTAGGAACACCGATCAGGGTATTACTACTCTTTATGCTTATGAAAAACCTTTATGCTTTGTGTCGCATTTCATCAGACACGGTTAATTTTTTACGTCCTTTTGCACGGCGACGAGCTAAAATTGCACGACCTGCCGCTGTTGCCATTCTTTCGCGGAAACCGTGTTTGTTTTTTCTTTTGCGTAGCGAAGGTTGGAATGTTCGTTTCATTTCGAGTATATTTTTCTTACGTTTATATTACAAATATTACAAAGCAAAATAAGCTTTTTGTTTTTCGGACTGCAAATTTAAGACTTTTTCTTGTAATAATAAAGTGATTTTGAAAAATTATGAATTAAAAATTGTGGGCAGTAGAGACGTCATATTATGGCGTCTCTGCAACTTTCTGACAACCAACATATTGACTGCAAGAGACGCCACGGTGTGATGTCTCTACAATTTTTCGATTGTTAATTTGTTTGTTGTAGGAGACGCCACGGTGTGACGTCTCTACATTGCTCATTGCTCATTGTTAATTGCTCATTGTTAATTGCTCATTGCAATGTGCAAACCAAGTTTCTGTCTCCATATCCGTTGTCAACGCGTGCAACGTAGGGCCAGAACTTGTTATCTTTAATCCAATCTAATGGGAAAGCAGCTTGTTCGCGACTATATTTATGCTTCCATTCGTTTGCAGTAACTTCAAACACGGTGTGTGGTGAGTTAACAACAACGTTATCGGTTTTATCGTCTTCGGTAATGGCTTCAATCTCTTTTTTAATTGAAATCATTGCATCGATAAATCTATCAAGCTCTTGTAGCGATTCGCTTTCGGTTGGTTCAACCATCAGAGTGTCAGCCACAGGGAACGACAGTGTTGGTGCGTGGAAACCATAGTCTATAAGACGTTTGGCGATATCGGTAGCATCGACACCATATTTTTGACGGAAAGTGCGACAATCTAAAATCATTTCGTGTGCACAGCGTCCCTTTTCACCTGTATATAGAACATCGTAATATTTGTTTAAACGAGCAGCGATATAGTTTGCATTTAAAATTGCCATTTTTGTTGCATGTGTCAAACCATTTGCGCCTAACATTTTAACATATCCGTGTGTAATACAAATAATATTTGCACTGCCATATGGTGCTGACGATATTGCTTTAATAGCTTTATCACCACCAACTTTTACATATGGATTAGACGGCAAGAACGGTGTTAAATGTTTTGCAACGCAAATAGGTCCAATGCCGGGTCCGCCGCCTCCGTGAGGACTGGCAAAGGTTTTGTGCAGATTCAAGTGGCAAACATCGGCACCGATTAATCCGGGGCTTGTTAGTCCTACTTGTGCGTTCATATTAGCTCCGTCCATATAGACTTGTCCGCCGTTTTCGTGGATAATATCCATCATTTCACAAATACGGCTTTCAAAAACTCCGTGTGTCGATGGATAGGTAACCATAAAAGAGCAAAGGTTATCTTTATGTTCTTTGGCTTTTGTTCTTAAATCGTCAACATCGATATTTCCGTTTTCGTCGCAGGCAACGACAACAACGTCTAATCCTGCCATAACAGCACTTGCAGGATTTGTTCCGTGTGCCGAAGAGGGTATCAATACAATATTGCGATGTCCTTGACCGATAGATTTTTGGTAAGCTCTGATAACCATCAGACCAGCATATTCGCCTGCTGCGCCTGAGTTTGGTTGCAATGTTGTTCCTGCAAAACCGGTTATAACAGCAAGGTCGTCTTCAAGCTCCTTGATTAGCTGTAAATATCCCTCGGTTTGATTTTTTGGTGCAAACGGGTGGATATTTGCAAACTCGTTCCAAGTCATTGGTAACATTGCAGTTGTGGGATTAAGTTTCATTGTACACGAACCTAATGGAATCATTGAGTGATTTAGAGCAATATCGCGACGTTCTAATTTTGTGATATATCGCATCATCTCTGTTTCGGAGCGATATGAGTTAAATACATCGTGTTGCAAATATTTATCTGTTCGTTTCATGCTCTCTGCAATTATTGGCTTGCATTCTAAGGCTGAAATTTGTGAAGATTTTTTACCTGCAGCTTCGGCTAAAACTGTCACGATGTTGTTTAGGTCGTCGATTGATGTTGTTTCGTCGAGACTTATTGTCATTGTTTTGCTATCAACATAATTGAAATTCATGCATTTAGCTTCGGCAAGTGTTTTGATTTTATCTGTTGTAACATTTGCGGGAACTTCAATGTGTAGTGTGTCGAAAAATGATTTGTTGGTTTGTTTGTAGCCAAGCTCAGCAATTCTTCGGTTCAGTTCTGATGTTTTGCAATGGATTTTGCAAGCTATCTGTTTAATGCCTTCAGGTCCGTGATAAACGACATACATTCCTGCTAAAGTTGCAAGCAGTGCTTGTGCAGTACAGATGTTTGATGTTGCTTTTTCGCGTTTGATATGCTGTTCGCGTGTTTGCAATGCTAATCTTAGTGCAGGGTTTCCGTGTCTGTCGATAGAGATTCCGACAATACGTCCAGGAATATGTCTTTTAAATTCATCGGTAACAGCAAAATAGGCTGCATGCGGTCCGCCAAATCCCATTGGTATTCCGAAACGTTGTGTTGAACCTAATGCAACGTCGGCTCCCCATTGTCCCGGAGGGGTTAACATAGTGAGACTTAGGATATCAGCTGCAACGGCAACTTTAACTCCTGCTGCATGTGCTTTTTCGGTAATGTTTTTATAATCACGTATTTCGCCATTTGCGGTTGGATATTGGAATAATACGCCAAATGTTTTATCGTCGAAATTGTGGTTCATAACATCGGCATAAACTATCTCGATATCTAAAACGCTTGCTTTGGTTTCGATTACCGCTTTGGTTTGAAGGAATACGTCTTTGTCAACGACGAATTTGTTTACGCCGTTATTGACTTGTGCTCTATCGCGTTTTTTGAAGAACATAATCATAGCTTCGCTTGCAGCGGTTCCTTCGTCTAAAAGTGAACTGTTGGTTATGGGTAGTCCAGTAAGCTCAGAGACAACTGTTTGGAAGTTTAGTAAAGCTTCCAATCGTCCTTGTGATATTTCGGCTTGATAAGGAGTGTAAGATGTGTACCAGCCCGGATTTTCCAAAATATTTCTTAGAATAACCGATGGCATTATGGTATCGTAATATCCCTGACCGATAAATGAGCGGAATATTTTATTTTTCTGAGCCATTTTGCGAATATGGTTTAAATATTCATATTCACTCATTCCATCTTGTGCCATCTCTAAAGGCTTGGTATAGCGAATTGATTTAGGAACGGTTTGGTCTATCAATTCGTCTAAAGATGAGACTCCTATGGTTTTTAGCATGTCTGCAATTTCGTTTTCACGAGGTCCAACGTGACGGCTTAAAAATTTGTTAGTTGCTTC
>DAOSIN010000196.1:0-4276 GCA_035366675.1 Salinivirgaceae bacterium
AAATTACGATCTTTTTCAATCCATTTCTAGGGGTCAATATCGTCCGAAATATCCAAGTGGAATGTTTCCCGACAACATAATGCCAACGGACAGAGTTTTGCAACTCAAAGAAGGTTCGCAAATTATGTTCATCAAAAACGATAAAGCGAAGAGATACTACAATGGTAAAATTGCAAAAATAAGCAAAATAGAAGACAATAAAATTATTGTCGAGTTTTCAGAAGGCAACGAAATTACTGTAGAAAAACAAGAATGGAACAACATAAAATTCACTTGGAACGAGAAAGAGAAAAAAATTGAAGAAGAAATTATTGGCACATTCACTCAATTCCCAATAAAACTTGCTTGGGCTATCACGGTACACAAAAGCCAGGGCTTGACCTTTGAGAAAGTTATTGCAGACTTAGGAGCGGCATTTACATCAGGACAAGTTTATGTTGCATTAAGTAGGTGTACTTCTTTTAGCGGATTGGTTCTTAAATCAAAAATTGGAAACACCGCTATCAAAACAGACCCACAAGTTTTACAATTTGCACAAAACGAAACACCAAGCACTTTAATTGTTCAGGAGTTAAATTCAGGCAAAGCGGATTTTTATTACAAAAAAGTTCGTGAAGAAATTAAAGCATTAAACTTTTTAGAAGCATACGACAGTTTTGTAAAGGCAATCAAATTTAGAAACGATATTGAAACTGATTTGTTTAAAAAGTATTTTGTTGTAACGGCTAATAAACTTGCTTCGTTCAAACAAAAATACACTGACATACTAAACAAATTTGAAACTGCAACGAAAGAAAACGAAGAATTACAAGTTTCCGTTTCTAAATTAGAAAGTGAAAAACAACAACAACAGTCAAAAATAAACGAACAAAACAAGGCAATTAAACTATTACTTGACAAAACCAAAGACCTTGAAAGGCAAAACGAAAAATTAAAAAGCCAAATTAATAATAATGAACAAGAAATTAATAGGCTTAGAAATCTAAAATGGTATCAGAAACTTTTTGGGAAAAAATAAACTTTAAACTATATGATTAAACATCGAACCAAAGAATGGTACATGGCAAGAATTGGTAAATTTACTGCTTCAAATTTTCATTCATTATTAGCTCGCCCCGCTGACAAGAACGCTACAATTTCCAAATCAGCATTAAATTGCATAGAAAAAGCTGCAGCTCAACTCTATTTTAATGCATATTACGAACGACCGGATAGTGATTCGACATGTTGGGGATTGAAGTACGAGAATCGTGCTATACAACTGTTTTCAGAACGCATCGGTAAGGAGGTTGCAGATATTGGTTATATTGAACATCCTCTTATAAATTCCGTAGGAGCTACACCAGACGCTCGGGTTATAGACATTAGCAATCCTGATGATTTAATCATTGCTCAGATAAAATGCCCGTATAACGCTCAATACCACAAAGACTATTTGAATAAAATTTTAGACACACAATCTTTGAAGAAAAAAAAGTCAGAATATTATTGGCAAATACAAGGAGAGATGTGGGTATCAGGAGCAGTTCATAGTTATTTTGTTTCGTATGATCCAAGACTAAGCAATTTAAATGATTGTTTACATTTTGTAGAAATTCAAAGAGACGAAGAATCTATTTTAAAAGTGGAAGAAGCAGTATTACAAGCGATTCAACTTCGGGACTCAATTTTGGAAGATTTTAGAAGTGGAAGACGACAACCTAAACATCTTTATGAATACTATTGATTGAAAGGAATGCCAGCCTGTAACAAGGTATTACCAAAAGCGGGGCTGAACGGCTTCGATTGGACATTTGTGCAAGGTTCAACTATCGTTCTTCAATTGAATTTCCGTGCTAAAAATCCTCGCCTTCGGCAATATCCAAACCGTTAGGAAACAGTGGGTTTTGGAGAGTATTATAGAGGTTGTTTGAAGTCCCAAAGGGTCAAGACCCATTATCAGGTTTATGGATGTTCCCCAAAACGGGGAAAGGTTGTTGAGCTTTAAAGCACAAGAGATGATCTGACTGTACTGGCAAAGGAAGTGAATATTCAAGCCAACATTATCTATATTTGAAGACAGTTAGCTTTGGTCAATTTGGGGGCTAGCTTCCCGGAGCGGGGTGACAAAACCATGACAGGGGAATAAATGGAGATAGCTTGGTTAAAGAAGTAACTTCGGGAAGCCCGGTCAGAGCGTAACATTTTAAAAAAACTGAACTTTCTGCCTTTGAATATATTGAAATATGGTATGATGTTAGCCGTATTCATACATCAATAAAAACATCAATCAGAAATAAGAGAGAGAAATTTAAAAATCAATTAGTTGCTTAATAGTGTATACGGTTTATTTTTGCAGTTCCAGTGAAGTGATTTTTTTAAAGTCCGGATAATTAGAAATACTTATTAAACTATAACAAGTTATAAACATGCATAACAGATCAATAATTATTTTCATCCTGTTGCTGGCATTACTTATTTGTTGCTCGACTGATCCCAAAACGGTAACCGGTTATGTAAATCCATTTTATGGTACTACAACGCTTTGGGACAGTTCTGATCTGGGATATAAGCCCAGCCCCGAGCCTGAATTTCGTACTGTCCTTACTGAATTCGGACGAAGGCCGGCGAAAGGCATTACCAGGGCATGGGGAGGCGAATGCTATCCGGGATCGACATTACCACATGCTATGGTGCAGGCTACTCCCGTAACCATGTATGGCAGCGGTTCTGGCTATCAGTACGAGGATACAGTTATATTTGCTTTCTCTCATTCCAGCAAGGGACAATGGGGGTTGGGACATGTACCCATTCTACCCTTTACCGGAGAAATAACAGTTGATAATTACCATTCTACCTATAATCATGATAACGAGTCAGCAAAGCCCGGCTACTATCAGGTTTACCTTGAACGGTACGGCATAAACGCTGAAATGACTACTACAATGCGTTGTGCATATCATAAATTCACATACCGGGCGAACGTCGAAAAAAGATTGTTACTCAATCTGTCCCGGACAAATAGCATGCGTGTCGGAACAAGATTTTCTTTCAAACAGGAAAACAGAAACACATTCTCCGGTTCTCAAGGCTCGGGCGAAGTTATTTACTTTTATGCAGTAGCCAACCACGATATCAAAAGCATAGATTCACTCACAGACAATAGAGAAAAAATTACCATTGTTGATTTTACCGGTCAAAAAGGACCGCTTGAACTGAAGATCGGTTTTTCATTTGTAAGCGTTGACAAGGCCAGGAAAAACCTGGAAGCGGAAATGAATGACAAAAATTTTGCACAAGTAGTCAAAGAGGCTGATAAGACATGGGAAGACCTTTTATCGAAAATAAAGGTAACCGGCGGAACTGAAAAACAAAAACGGACATTCTACTCGTGCCTGTATAGAGCGTTACAGTGGCCGGCGATTCGAAGCGATATTGATGGTGAATACACTGATTCACGTGGCAATACAGTCAATAAAGGGTTTAATTATTATACCAGTAATAATTACTGGGACACCTGGCAATCTAAAATGGTGTTGATGGAGATGCTGGAATCCGAATTAACAGCTGATGTTATTCGCTCAGATATTGAAAGGGGTAAAGTAGGAGGCTTCTTGTCAAGTGGTTTTCATGGGGACTTTTCCACATCATTTATTACCGGCAGTTATCTTCGCGGTATTCGTGATTATGATATTGACAGTGCTTACTATTTAGCATTGAACAACGCCACTAAAGTGGCAGAAGGACCAAGAAGAGGCGGAAGGCGTTATCTCAGTGAATACATTGACAGAGGATGGATTGCCGAAAACCGTGTTGAAAATCCTACTACCGGGACCGAAGAAGACGAGGCAAAAGCATCAGTGTCCAAAACGATAGAATATGCTTACAGTGATTATTCAGTTGCACTTCTGGCCAAAGAGTTAGGTGATATGGATAATTATCACATGTTGATGCAACGCTCAGAAAATTATAAAAATCTGTTCGACACATCAACACTTTTTATGCGCGGTCGATTTGATAATGGCGACTGGGTTACACCTTTCTATCCTGATTACCCTTACTATGTTTATATGTACCGCGAATCAACCGGGTGGCAAGCAACGTTTTTTGCACCGCAAAATCCATCGGGGCTTATAGGGCTTTTCCCAAACAAAAAGATTTTCGAACAAAAGCTTGATTCACTGTTTATCATTCCCTGGGGAGGCTACGAAGCTGATAATTTAACGGGTTTTCTTGGTCAGTACTGTGCAGGTAATCAGCCTTCACAAGGTATAGCATACTATTACTATTTCATCGG
>DAOSIN010000197.1:0-4272 GCA_035366675.1 Salinivirgaceae bacterium
GAATGGTGCACGTCTTGGCGTGGGGGCACAATCAGTTGGTATAGCGGAAGCTGCTTATCGTGAAGCTCTTGAATATGCGGCAGACCGTATGCAGTTTGGCAAAACAATCAATCGTTTCCCAGCCGTTTACGAAATGCTAACAAACATGAATGCAAAAACCAAAGCTATACGTTCATTGCTATATGAAACCACTCGCTTTGTTGATATTTATAAAGCACTTACACATATTTCAAATGAACGCAAGTTAGAAGCTGAAGAGCGTAATGAGATGAAAGCATACCAGAGACTTGCCGATGTTTTTACTCCATTATTAAAATTAGTTTCAAGCGAATATTGTAACCAAATAGCTTACGACTCAATTCAAATCCACGGTGGTTCAGGTTTCATGAAAGATTATCCTGTAGAAAGAATGTACCGTGATGCTCGTATCACCACTATTTATGAAGGAACTTCGCAACTTCAAGTCGTTGCAGCAATACGCGGTATAGTAACAGGAGCTTATATTGCACAAATTCGCGAATACGAAAAAACTGCTGTACAACCTAACAACGAGCCGTTAAAACGTAAATTAATTGATATGGCAAATGAACTTGAAAAAACTATCAAGTACGTAGTAGATATTAACTCTCAAGCAGGAAATTCCGATTTCATTGATTTCCATGCTCGCAGGTTAGTTGAAATGGCTGGTAATATAATAATGAGCTGGCTACTAATTATTGACAGCACCAGAGATGAAATGTTTGAGAAACATGCATCAGTATTTGTTAAAATTGGAGCAGCTCAAAATAAACAACATTTAGAATATATCCGCAATTGCAACTTAGACGATATTTCAATGTTTAAAGTTGTTGAATCAGAATAACACCTGAGATTGATTACAGAAAAAAGACTGTCATAAGCAAAACTCTAAGAAAGGATATAAAATCCTTACTCACAGCTTACTAATTAAAACAAAAGTTTTGACACATATATGACAGTCTTTTTGTTTTGATATTACACTGAGATTTGTATTTCATCAAATATTCCTGTCTTTTTACATAAAACATTCTGTTTTAAAACAAGTAAATCATATATTTGCACGTTAATTGTTATATACAAAAGAAAATTTAAAAAAATAACACTTGTTACCGTCAAAATATAATAAATCTTACTTATTAAGCCTGATGTTGTTGGCAACAATAATTACATCATGTGCTCGATATGACAAATTAATTTACTTAAATACAGAAGATTTTGCTGTAAGCAATCCGCTATATACAGAGTATATTTTAAAACCAAATGATGCTCTATACGTAAAAATCGTATCTTCCGATGAGCGTGTTAACAGCCTGTTTAAACACGTTGGAGAAGACAGAACTTCTTACTTAACAGAAAATAATCTTTACTTTTTGAGCTATTTAATTGGTAATGATAGTATGGTTGCTCTGCCAATTTTAGGTAAAATAAACGCAGCAGGCCTAACAGTTATAGATTTTGAAAGTAAACTACAACAAGCTGTAAACGAAATTGTAAACGAAGCCTTTGTAACAGTTAGGTTAATTAATTACAAAATCACAGTAATGGGTGAAGTAGCCAGACCTGGTACAATTCCCGTATATCAACCAAACTCAACGATATTTGATGTTCTTGCGAAAGCAGGAGACATTTTAAACAGTGGTAATCGAAACGAAATATCGGTACTTAGGGAAGAAAATAATGTTTTGACAAAATATAAAATTGATTTAGGTTCTATAGACGCGCTTAAGTCGCCTGCATACTACTCCTATCCAAATGACGTTATAATTGTTAAGCCTCTTAGATATAAAACCATCAGAGAAAACATTCCTCTATATTCACTTTTACTCTCAACTATTACAACATTTTTATTAGTGTTAAATGTAATTAACAATAGTAAGTAAGTATAAGTAATTTTATTCTATTCAAATCATGGAACAACAACAGCAATTAGCAAGTCAGATACGAAGTAGCGACAACGTTGACTTAAAAAGAATTTTATTTAAGCTTTTAGCGAATTGGTACTGGTTAGTTTTAGGGAGTTTGGTAGGCTATACAGTTGCTTATGTTATTAATAGATACACAGTACCAGTTTATGGTGTATCAACTACAATGATTTTAACAATTGACGATCGAACAAGCTATTTTGATAGAAGTTTAATTGATGGTTTAAATCTGATCAAAAAAGAGAAGAATTTAGAAAATGAGATTTCTATTCTTAAATCATATGACCTAAACTCAAAAGTTATAAATCAACTTAATTTTGATGTAACATATATAGGATTAGGACGAATTAGAGACGGCGAAGTATATAAAAATGACCACTTCTTTATTGACTACGATACAAGTTTCGTACAAGCAAAATACACCCCTTTCACACTTACATTTACAGACGACAACAAAATTAAGATACACTTTGAAACTCTTGGAGAGTACGTTACAGTTGATTACGATGAATGGATTGAAAACAATTTGTTTCGATTTCGTGTCGTTTCCTTAAATAATAATGGTTTAAAAGATATTCGTTCAAACAAATACTCTATTTGGTTTAACGATACTGAATCTCTAATACACCGATATAAATCTAAATTGCAAATAAGTAAATTATCAGAGGATGGAACAATTTTAAGTCTGTTTTCATCAGGCGAAGTCCCTAGTAAAGAGATTGATTACCTAAACACCCTTACCGAACTGTACATTAAACGAGACTTAGAAGAGAAACATAGAATGATAGAGAGCATTATTGACTTTATTGATCAACAGCTATCTGATATCACTGACTCACTATATAAAGCAGAAATGCGTTTACAAAATTTCCGCTTAGAAAACGATGTTATTGATATCTCTAAAGAAGGGCAAGTGTTGTTATCAAAGTATGAATCTTTACAAACAGAGAAAGAACAAGAGGTTGTAAAATACAAATATCTAAAGTATTTAAAAAAACAGTTAGAAGATAAAAAAAGTGATCCTTCAATAATTGCACCAGGTGTTGCAGGAATAAATGATCCTATACTTACCAATATAATTTCCCAAATAAATCAGGCTAAATCTGCAAAACAAGATTTAGAATATTCTACCCGTAAAGAAATATCCTCTATTAAACTGCTTGAACAGAAAATCTCAAGTTTAGAAGAGGGGCTTGAGATGAATGTTAAGTCGCTTATGGAGCAAATTAATATCCGAATCGTTGATTTAGATAAAAGGATCGACGATGTTCTTGCCGAACTTAAAAAACAGCCCATTAATGAACGACTTTTATTAAACATTCAAAGAAAATTTACTTTAAACGATAATATTTATACCTATTTGCTCGAAAAAAGGGCGGAGGTGGGAATCACCAAATCCAGCATATTATCAGATGCTAAAGTGCTTGACGCCGCGGGTTTGAGCGGTGTAAATCAACTTTATCCTAAACGAAAGCAAAGTCTATTGTTGGGAGTATTTACTGGTCTATTAATACCAGTGCTGTTAATTTTAATACTTGATTTTCTAAACATAAAAATTTTAGATAGAAAAGAAGTTGAAGAAAACACCATGGTACCTATACTTGGTGGCATTGGACACAACACAACTCTTTTAGAGCACGTAGTTAACGAAAAGCCGAGATCGTCAATAGCCGAATCGTTTAGAAGCCTGAAAACGAACTTGCAGTTTATGATTGGGGAAGAAGGAAGTAAAATTATCTCGATTACTTCGGGTATAAGCGGAGAAGGGAAAACATTTTGTTCAAGTAATTTAGCAATAGTTTATGCTTCACTAAACAAGAAAACCGTTATTATAGGATTAGATTTAAGGCGCCCAAAAATTCACAAAAGCTTCAATATTAAAAATGACGTAGGTATCACAAATTATTTGCTTAGTAAAGCGTCATTAGATGAAATAATTTCCCCCACAAACATAAATAACTTAGATTTAATTCCCGCAGGCATACAACCTCCAAACCCAAATCAACTTATTGAATCTCCCAAGTTTAAAGAGTTGCTATCGAAATTAAAATCTATGTACGACATAGTTGTTATTGATACTCCTCCTGTTGCATTAGTCAGTGATGCAGTTTATATTTCAAAACTGTGTGATATAAACGTATTTGTTATTAGATTAAGATACACAACCCGACCAGTTTATAATATCATAAACGACTTATACGAAAATAGGGGTATAAAAAATCTGGCAATAGCACTTAATGATATAAAAAGCAGTGGATATTATGGATACAGAAGCTATAGATATAGTTACGGGTACGGTTATAATTACGGATATGGATATAGCAACTATTAC
>DAOSIN010000198.1:0-4268 GCA_035366675.1 Salinivirgaceae bacterium
AAAAATATGCTAAACAGCGTTCTCTCTGAAACCATCAAAAGAATTTACGGATTTCAAGATGCCACAGGCGTTCTTAATTACTGGCAGGGAACCACATGTTATTACGAATGGGCAGATATCTATGCCGGCGACTTTTTAATCGAGGCAGAGAAAAAGGGTCATGCTGTTGACCAAAACGTTATGAACAGTTGGTTAAAAGTGCAACGACAGATAGCTTCCAAATGGGTGGACAAAGGAGCTGTTTCGCGTTTTAATCAGGCATACAGGCTTTACGTTTTAGCACGTGCCAACAAGGCTGATGTCGGAGCAATGAACCGTCTGCGCAACTCCAAAGAGAGCGAGCTACAAACAAATTTGATGCTCGCAATGGCTTACGCCGAAAATGGAAGGGCGAAAACTGCACGCGAGCTAATTTCAACATCAGTAAGCAGTGACAACGAAAAGTTGTGGCGATACACTTTCGGCTCATCGGTGCGCGATATCTCTATGAAAGTTCTTGCACTTTTAAGTGTAGAGAATAACACAGAAGCCTTTGATTTGCTACTAAGTTTAAGCGAAGAGTTAAGCAAACGTGGATGGCACAGTACACAATCTATTGGCTTTATGCTCAGAGCAATAGGAACGTATGTCACGAAAGCAGGTTTGGCGGAATCGATTGAAGTTAAGTACAGTATCAACAAAGAGAAAGAGAGAACTTTAAAGACCAAAAATCCGTTTGCGAGAATTGAAATTCCTATACAAGGCTCAGAAAATCAAACTGTAACGGTGACCAATAAGTCTAAAGCAGCGACTTTCGCAAGGCTAATTAATTCGGGCAAACCAATGCCAAGTAATATAGAGGCTGTTAGCAACTCGCTGATAATAAGAGACCAATACGTAAACTCAGATAATCGTATTATCGATATTACAAATATCAAGCAAGGCGATGATTTTATTGCTGAGATAATAATCGAAAACCCAGCGACAGAGCCGAATTTGGAGAATGTTGCAATTGAGTTTACCGCACCTGCCGGAATAGAAATCATTAATCCACGACTAACCGATAGCGAAGACGCGATTAACGAAAGTAGCTACACCTATCGCGATTACCGTGATAATAAGGTATATACATTTACTGACCTGCGTTCGGGCGAAAAGAAAGTTTTCCGTTTTAGAATTAACGCAACCTTTGTGGGCGAGTTCTATTTCCCACCGGTATATTGTTCTCAAATGTACAATGATGCTATAAATGCTCGCACCGAATCAAAGGTTGTAAGAATAAGTAAATAGATTAACGTTAATAAACTAATTGTTTGTATATGAGAGACATGACAGGTAATATTACCTTGACAATAATTAAGCCCGGGGCTGTGGCTAAAAACTTTGTTGTTCCAATTTTGTCTAAAATTGATGAGGCAGGGTTCCATATTGCAGCCATGAAAACATTGTGGCTAACAAGAAAAGAGGCTGAAACTTTTTACGCTGAGCATAAGGGGAAACCTTTTTATCCCACGCTTATCGATTTTATGACCTCGGGACCAATTGTTGCAGCCATATTAGAACGTCCAAAGGCAGTTGAGCATTTTCGAAAGTTAATTGGCAATACAGATCCCGAAAAGGCAGAAGAGGGAACAATCAGAAAAATGTATGCCGAAAATATCACTAAAAACGCCATACATGGCTCTGACTCAGACGAAAGAGCACGCATAGAAGCCGATTTCTTTTTCTCTAGAAAAGATCGGTTTTATAAACATGATTTAATTTAGGTGGATAAATCACTACTTTTTGCTAATAAATAGTTTAATTTTGCCACTGTGATATTAAGAAACAATATCACAGTGGTTTTTTTATCAAATTTATATGGTTTTATATTTTATCTATCTGATAGCTGTACTGTGGATTGTGGGGAAAATGCCTTTTCTACGAAACTCTATGATAAAACCTAATGTCCTGCGTGTTCTGTTCCTGATAAAAATAGTTTTCGGAGTTATATCACTGTATGTTTATACAAATTATTATCCGGTAGAGACATCAGATATACATATATATTTTGAGTCTGGAGAAAAAATCCACGATTTATTGAAAGAGTCTCCGTCTGACTATTTCTCAATGCTTACAGGAATAAATGATGACAGACCACATTTAGTTGAATATGGTCATAGCGTACAACGTTGGGATAAACCTTTCGAGGACGGTTTGTATAACGAAAACAGAACCATTATTAGATTAAACGCATTTATAAGACTGTTTTCGTGTGGCAATATCCACACACACAATCTGTTTTTTAATTTATTATCTTTTATTGGATTAATTGCCATTTTTCGATTTTTATCTAATGGACTAAGCCACAAACGATTAACACTACTGTTACTAATGATTTTTTTCACCCCAACCATCTTGTTTTGGGGGTCGGCAATACTAAAGGAGAGCATTACTATATTTTCTTTCGGGCTTCTGTTATGGTCATTAAACCTTATTCTTAGTAACTACAAAAACTGGAAGGTTTGGTTAGTGCTTATAATTTCAGGTTATATTTTTGCGCATACAAAAATATATATTGTCTTATCAGTGGTACCAGGATTATTATGGTTAATTTTAAATCGTATTTATGACAAACGTAGATTTTTAACATTTATAACTCTACATATTGCGTTGGCACTAATTGCATTTAATATTCATCATATAATAAATCCGTACTACAATTTAGCCAAATTAATTGCATATAAGCAAAATGTTTTTATCAATATGATAACTATGCTGACAGATGCCGGCAGTGCCATTGATTTACCACGGTTAGACGGTTCGTTGTTAGCAATATTTAAACTTATTCCTATGGGATTTTGTAATGCTCTTTTTCGTCCCCATTTGTTTGAATTTCACAACATTATGACATTTGCCGCTGCGTTAGAAAACTTGTTTATCGCTGTGTTTATTATATTAGGGTTAATTTTCGCCAATTACTCTAGAAAATATCCCCCACAGCTATATTTCAGTTTATCGTTTTCTCTTATATTATTAGTAATTATTGGTGTCACAACACCAGTCTTGGGAGCTTTAGTACGATATAAATTACCCGCCTTACCTTTTATTGCTGCAATTTTTATCACTACATTTGATACGAAAAAATATAGAAAAATAATGAATTCACTGAAACTCAGCAAGGTTATGAGGTTTTGTGATAAGAGCTTAGAAAAATGCCAAAATTTGATTTTTACAAACGATATAATTTAAAAACACTATTAACATGAGAAACACTATTTTAATAGTCGCACTTCTTGTTGCGATATTGCAAGGTTGTACGGAGCCACAACCACAAAAACCAACAGACATTGCTCCACAAGGTAATTTACAAACCATGAGGTTTGATTATTATCACATTGGAAACGCAACCACCGAACATTTCACATTCGACGAAGCCGTTAACGATGGTCCTTGGGCTGGAAACCAATCAAATAATATTGATGACCTAAGACTCGGAAAATACTTTTTCGAGGTTCAAGACAACGAGGGCAAAGTGCTTTATTCACAAGGGTATGCAAGCATTTACGGCGAATGGGAAACAACCCCCGAAGCTAAAGAGCAGTGGGGTTCATTTCACGAATCACTCAGATTTCCTTGGCCCGAAAGCGATGTTAAAATCGTTATTTACAAACGAAACGACAAAAACGAATTTGATGTATGCTGGGAATATGCTTTAAGTCTGAAACATCACAGGGTAAACCATGCCTACACTCCAGCTTGCAACGAGACTTTTCCTATTTACATCAGCGGAGCTCCCGAAGAGTGCATTGATATTGTAGTTCTTGGCGATGGATATACAGCAAACGAAAAAGAGAAATTCCTAAGTGACGCTAATTACTTTGCAAAAGTAATGTCGGAATCGAATGTATTTCAGAACCTTAAAGATAAATTTAATGTTCGTGCTGTTTTCACCCCTTCGCCAACATCAGGTTGCAACCATCCACATCAGGATTTATATAAAGGCTCAGCACTCGGCGTAACCTACGGTGCTTTTGATAGCGAAAGATATGCTTTGACATACGAAAACAAAATAGTAAGAAATGTTGCTTCAGCTGTTCCATACGAGTTTACAGCAATATTAATGAACGACACAACCTACGGTGGCGGAGGTATTTACAACCTTTACATAACCGCGGCAGCCTCAAACGATTTTAAAGAGTACCTGTTTGTACACGAGTTTGGTCACCACTTTGCCGATTTAGCTGATGAATACTACACATCAGCCACAAGTTATGAAATGGGTAGCACTTTAATTGAGCCTTGGGAAC
>DAOSIN010000199.1:0-4262 GCA_035366675.1 Salinivirgaceae bacterium
CTTTTCAAATCGAGATACGGTATTTATAAGCGATAAAACAAAAATAACACTACAAGGCACTGATAAAGAATCTGGTATGGACTATATTGAGTATAGTATTAATGACAAAGCCATGAATAGATATACGGAGCCATTTTCTATCGCTGAGAACGGCTTAACCACCATAAACTACATTGGATATGACAAAGTAGGAAATTCCAATAATTCAAATTTCACTTTTTATGTTGACTCAGTAGCTCCTGAAATTTTTGTACGATATAGCGTTAACCCAATTGGCAACAAAACAATCTTAGATAAAAAAATGGAGGTTTATCCAAACCATGTAGTTGTATTTCTATCAGCCACAGACGATAAATCCGGACTTATGAATATCAAGTATAAAATAAACGACAGTGCGCAAAAAATATACGGCGAACCAATAAGCAATTTGTTACCGGGCAGAGACTATAAAATAGAAGTGTTTGCTACCGATAAGCTTGGAAATCAGAGTAATAAAGAAGTAGAGTTTTCCGTTAATTAAATTCAACTACCGCAAACAGACAATACAATGAGAAGATTTTCCTTAATACTATTACTTGCAATCCTATCTAACTCATTAGCAACATTTTCGCAATCATTAAATGAACTCAACCAAAGTTATCAAAATGCCTTAGATAGTGGCGATAAAAACAACGCTATCTTTTATCTTAACAAAATAGCGATAAACCACTGGGATAACGGAAATATTTCTGAAGCAATAACATCATTTCAAGAGCTTTATAAACTTGCCGAATCGAACGGCAACCGCAATGCTATGAGAAATTGCTGCAGCAACTTAGGAATGATTTACTCCGATAAAGGCAATTATGCCAAAGCCGAAGAGTATATCCAAAAAGGATTGCAAATAAACCGACAGATGGGCGATAAAGCTGGACAGGCAGCAGCATACACAAATCTTGCAACGGCGCAACAAAATCAAAATAAAAACAGCGAAGCGTTAAAATCTGCGGAAAGCGCACTCGCTATCGCATTGGAAATGAGTAATATATCATTAATAAGAACCTGTTATGGTTTATTATCAGATATTCACCGAAAGTTGGGAAATAACGAAAAAGCAACCGAATATTTTAACCTTTACGCCTCATTTGACCAGAAAATCAAACGAGAGGAGATGAAACAAGTTCAGTTAGAATCGGAAAAGAAAGTGAGTGAAGCCGTATCACAAAAACGATTAACAGAACAAGAGTTACAAGAAAAACATGAGATATTAAAAAAGACACAATCATCCTTAGAAGAGGCTGAACAACTGACAAAAGAACAGAGATACGAGTTAGAGATAGAGAGACTTAAACTGAAAGATGTCGAGGACAGAGCTAAAGCAGAAATTAGACGGCAAGAGATGATCCGGAATTTCATGCTAATAGTTATTGTTATAGTTGTAATGTTCTCGGGACTACTATTTTTACAAATAGCTAAAACTAAGCGTGCTAACAGACTGTTAGAACAGAAAAACGTTGAGATACAAGAACAAAAAGACGAGATAGAGAAACAAGCCGAGAAGATTAAAGCGAGCATCCAGTATGCCCAAAGAATTCAGGCGGCTGTGCTGCCTCCACAAGAAAATATAACAAAGCTTTTATCCGAACATTTCGTATTTTTCCAACCACGCGACATAGTTAGTGGCGATTTCTATTGGGTTTCAGAAAAGGTCGGAAAAACAATCGTAGCAGTCGCCGACTGCACAGGGCACGGCGTGCCTGGTGCTTTTATGAGCATGCTCGGAACGGCATTCCTGAACGAAATTATTAGCAAAATTGCCGAAAGCAATATGTCAGAGCTACACGCGGGCAACATTCTTACCGAATTACGCAATTATATAATGGACTCGCTACATCAGAGAAACGAGGGAAGCGAAGCCAGAGATGGAATGGATATAGTGCTGATAATCATCGATTACAAAGAACAAAAAATAGAGTACGCCGGAGCCAACAATCCACTTTATGTTGTTAGCAACGGCGAACTGACTGTTTTTGAACCCGACAACATGACCGTTAGCTATCAGCGGGATATGGCTGATAGCTTCAAAACAACAACTTTTAAATTTTCACCCGACGACACCCTATATTTATGTACCGATGGATATGTCGATCAATTTGGTGGCGCACACGGCAGAAAATTTATGGTTAAAAGATTTAAAAAGATGCTTTTAGAAGTCAGCAAAATGCCAATGATAAAACAACATGAAGTATTCCGTAAAACTATTGATGCATGGAGAGGTAAACGTTTTCAAGTTGACGATATGTTGATAATGGGCATCAAGCTTTGAGCAATGAACAATTAGCAATGTGCAATGAACAATGAACAATTATGAGTTATGAATTACGAATTACGAATTACGAGCTAATTGGGTTTGTGTGTTTACATACATATTTTGGGCTAAACCCTAAAACTAATTGTTAATTGATTAATGGGCTTTAGCCCAAACTTAATAATTCTTAATTTCTTAATAGTTAATTGATAATTGATATATAAACTTTTAACACTTCGGTTGCGCTCAGTGCACCGCTTTACGAACTTTATAAACTTTATGAACTTTACAAACTATTAACTTTTAACTCAATTGTTAATTGAAAAAGAAATGATATATAAAATTCTGACAATCACTATTATTGTTCTATTGTTTATATTGATAACAATAGTAATATATTTTGCCAAAAATGGTATTTTTAAACGAATAAAGCCCACAATAAAGGAGACTGGAGGTTTTGCCATAACCAAACGAACCTTTACAGGCAATCAGGAAGATATTTTAACAGAGTTCGAAAAACAGATGGATATATTAAAGTCATTCGATATTGGTTATGCACACCCGATATGTTCGTATGACAATATACCAAATAAAGAGAATATTCTTACAAATGCAGAAATTGGTTTCGTTTTGTATAAAGGCACAGAAGAAAATTTAATTAAGCTTGAAAAACATATACCTCTTGGCACATTTGAGAAAAAAGAACGCATTGTAGTCTATTTCCCCTTCAAAGGAGGATTGTCAATCCAAATCGGAATTGCAAAAGCCTACCCCGCAATAAAAAAATATGCAAAAAAACATAACATTAAGACAGAGAAAATCACCGAACTGTACAATAGTATAAACAAACGCATAGAATATATGATTGATTTTCAAAGGCTTAGCTAAAGTAAGGTTTTAAATAGTAATTATCACATACATATCCCCATTAGAAACCATGCAACTATCAACTAACGAAAACATTTTAAACCGTGAAATCAGTTGGCTATCGTTTAACGAAAGAGTATTGAACGAAGCTGCAGACACACGAGTACCAATGCTTGAAAGAGTAAGATTTTTAGGTATTTTTTCAAACAATTTAGACGAATTTTTCCGTGTCAGAGTAGCCAGTATGCGCAGATTAGTAGCACTCGGCAAATCGCCCAGAGATTTTCCCGAGCAAGACCCTGCAAAAATATTGGAGAGTATCCAAAAAAAGGTATTAAAACTACAGAAAAAATTTTCTGATATTTACAACAAAATTCTCGATGAGCTTAAACACGAAGGCGTCCACGTGATAGGATTAAAAGACATAACACCACAAGAGGGAGAATATATTCACCGATATTTTACCGAAGTGGTTAGCGCATACATTGTTCCATTAATATTATCACCGAAATTACCATTCCCCTATTTACGAGACAAAACTATTTGTCTTGCTGTTAAATTGGTATCTAAAAAATCTAAGCTCAAAGTGAAATATGCCATTATCGAAATACCTGTAAATCCGCGTATATCGAGATTTGTGGTATTGCCAAACTTTGACAACTCCGATAATGTTCGCATACTAATTCTCGATGATTTAATACGTTACTGTCTTGACGACATATTCTTCATGTTCGACTACGACAGCATTAAAGCCTACACCATAAAAATAACCCGCGACGCAGAGCTTGATTTCGACGACGATATATCAAAATCACTAATGGAAAAGATGTCGCAAGGATTAGTGAAAAGGCTTTCTGGTCGCCCCGTAAGATTTGTTTACGACAGCGAGATGGATAAAGATATGTTAAATTTTATATCGCTAAAAATGGGCTTAACCAACCGCGACCCAATGATACCGGGCGGTAGATACCACAACTTCAAGGATTATATGAAATTCCCATCGGTAAAGCCGTCGCTTGATAATGTAAACCCACCGGTTTTACTTCATCGTGATATCGACCCGCACAGCAGCATAATCGATGTTGTTAAGAAAAAGGATATTATGCTA
>DAOSIN010000200.1:0-4236 GCA_035366675.1 Salinivirgaceae bacterium
ATTTTCCAACAGGGTCGAAATCGGAACCACCTTTGCCACCACCCATAGGAAGTGTAGTCAATGCATTTTTAAAGGTTTGTTCGAAGCCCAAGAACTTCAACATTGAAAGGTTAACAGCTTTGTGAAATCTGATTCCACCTTTGTACGGTCCAATTGCACCGTTAAATTGAACTCGATAACCCAAGTTTGTTTGGACTTTTCCTTTGTCGTCAACCCATGCTACGCGAAAAGTAAAGACTCTGTCGGGTTCAACAATGCGTTCCAAAATGCCATTTGCAGCAAACTCAGGATGTTTTTCATAAACCTCTTGAACTGATTCTACTACCTCTTGCACTGCTTGCAAATACTCCTTCTCACCTGGGTGTCTGGCTTCCAAGTCAGCCATAAATTTCTTTAGATCCATAATATGTTTGTTTATAAGTTAATGATTATTAAAAAATATTAATTCTAACTGTTTATCAATACAAAATAAAGTGATTATTCTCGATTTTACAACTAAATCGCTTGCAAAAAAGTAAATTACTGTGGCTTTATAAAACAGACTCTCAGATATGACAATTATTATTTATTGCAACAGGTTGATTTTAAAACGAGTTACTTGCTTTCAGATATATTAACTTTAGTACACCCAATAAACCTGATTTATAAAACTGCTTCCCAATTATTTAAATAATCAATTTTTTAAAATAATCACGAATATACGAATTAAAGGCAAAAAAACAAACTTAAAACAGTATTTAGTTTTTAAAAACTATACCTTGAGTTAAGTAAGTTTAACATTGATAAAGCATTTACAAACACTTTTTTAAAAAAAACAGGAGCTGTCATAAAAAATTCACATCAACATAAATCTTTTTTTAAACAGCTCCCGAAAAGCTTACCCCTTTTTTTGAAGTCAGAACAGTATAAGGGTCTCTTTTAAAAAATTTTAAATTAAACCTAATTAGTTGCGAAATAAAATATAAGAAGGTATTACACCCGCAGGAATTGTATCTAAGGCTGCACCTGTGCCAGCGTCGAAAGTATATACTTTACTATCACTGACGTAGTCTGCTGCATCGGTTGCATATAGTTTACCAGAATTGTAATAGAGTTTATAAAAATTTCCGCTTACAAAAAAATCTGTTGGGGCTTGTGTGTCGTTAATGCTAACTTTGTTAATGCCACCATTAAAGAGATAATATAGGTTGCCTCCGTTTGAACAGAGTGAACCTGCCATGCCTGATTCAAAATCAATTTTAGACACAACCTCGTTTGTAGAGGTGTTGATTTTTGCCAAACCTGCACCTGAAACTGACCAATCTGCGTTATATTTTCCTTGCATAAGCACCCATAAGTTATTATTTCCGTCAACAGCAAAGCCACTTGGATTGTATCCAACATTTATTGTTTCTACTTGACTGTTAGTTGTATTAACAACCGATACTGTCGAGTCCGTTCCATAACCACCAACATTAGCTACATACAGGTTAGAGCCTATAAATTGCATTCCTTCAGCTCCTTTGCCAACCTTGATTGAGTCTAAAACAGCTCCGCTTGATGGCGACAATACCAGAACCTCTCCTCCATTTTTCCAGCTTGTAACATAGCATTTCCCTGCGTTAAATTTAATAAAACGTGGCTGTACAATATTTTCAAAGGTCGCAACGCTTTTAAAATTCATATCAACAACTTCTATTTTGTTGCTATTATTAACTGCGATATAGTACTTTTTGTCGTAAAATTCCATACTTTGACCAACGTCTCCTAATTCGCGAGCGTTTACGGCGTTAAAAACGTCTTGTTCCGTTTTTTTGGTGTTGGGATCATAGTAGGTAACTTCGGCTGTACTTTTACCGAATTGTCCCTCGTTCAGAATAATTATACCTTTCTCATATTTGCCTAATTCTTCTTTTGGTTCTGGCTTACAAGAAACTACTACTGTTGCTAACAAAAATATTGTAGCAAATCTCAATAATGATGATGTTTTTTTTGTTGTTCTCATTTTGTTTAGTATTAATGTTTATATAATTGTTTATAAATCGCTTACCTATAATGCTCTCAATAACAACTTATTTGCTCACAAGAAAGAGGCAAAACATGTTACCAAAAAGCAAACTATATTTCAAAAGTATCACTACAAATTACTTAAAGTTAAACTTTTAAAACGTTTGTAACCAACGAATTGCGTTTTGGGAAATTGTTTTTCTGTATTATGCAGAGACCGCTGACCCATTTTACGCTTTTATCCCGAAAGCTACAAATATGTATTCAACAGGCAGGTCTTCTGACTTACTCTAATTTCGGATGCCTTCCCATTTCGTTAAAAAACAGTGGCGGAGAGTTTCCGAAATCTTTGAAAAGAGCTTACAGCAGCGGGAACTGTTCGGGATTTACACCCGATTCCCTTTTAAGAGTGTTTTCCGCATAAGGAAAACGTCTCACCTATCGTGCGACAAAGTTAATACTTTTTTACGATTGGAACATTGTTCATACAAAAAAAATCGCATGTGGATTTTTCATTTGCAGAAATAAAACAAAATATATAAATTTGCAGTCCTTTAGAAAAATATGTCTAAGCCCAGATGGTGGAATTGGTAGACACGCTACTTTGAGGGGGTAGTGTCCGTAAGGATGTGCAAGTTCGAGTCTTGTTCTGGGCACAAATAATGTAGGGCGGTGTCTCATAAGTGCCCAACTGCTGCGTTACTTCGATATTCAGGCTCAGTCACGTACTTCATGTACGCTCCTTCGCCCTCAATCTCAGTGCCTTGCATTTGGACACTTCTGAGCCACCTTACCACTTTTTTGTAAAATGAGACTTTTGAGACAACTGATAACCATTGAATTAAACACAAATAAATCCGTGTAAATCTGTTTAATCCGTGTGTTTTGTGTTCCAAAATCTGCTCCGCACTGAGCTTAGTCGAAGTGAAATCTAAAATCTGCGGTGCACTTGGAATTTATATTATGCAAATATCCAAAAAGTAAGTAAATTGTAACCAAAATTAAAGGCGAAGAGGCATGCGATTTTTTGAAAATCTAAAGTTGCAAAAATGGACGTTGGTTGCAATAGTTATATTGCTCAATTTCAATACTCTAAGAAACCAATATGCTCTTGATGATGCCATTGTTATTACAAAAAATCAACATGTAAAAAATGGGCTGAGTGGTATTCCCAACATACTGAAAAACGATACTTTTCAAGGTTTTTTCGGTTCACAACAAGATTTGGTTGCAGGTGGAAGATACAGACCTCTATCACTTATTACGTTTGCCATTGAGTATCAGTTTTTTGGACTTAACCCAGTGGTTGGTCACTTTGTCAATATTGTTATATATGCGATAATTGTCGTATTACTTCTCTTGGTGCTTCGCGAACTGGTTCCGAGCGCAAATAATCATTGGCTTACAATCGCTTGGCTTACAGCATTTCTGTTTGCAATACATCCAATCCACACGGAGGCAGTAGCGAACATTAAAGGGCGCGATGAGCTTATGACACTGCTGTTTGCACTGTTGGCATGGATGTCAATTTTTAAATGGATTAAAACCGATAAGGTTAGATATCTGATTATAGCCTCTTTATATATCTTCTTAGGAAGCATGAGTAAAGAACATGCCGTAGCATTTGTATTTATAATCCCTTTCTCGTTTTGGTTTTTCAATCATGCAAAACTACGCAAATCAATAATTGCTGCTGTACCACTGTTTTTAGGTGCACTTGCTTTTGTTATCATAAGGCAGAACGTTTTAGGTTCGTTCTCATTCGACCCCGGCGATGAATTGATGAACAATCCTTTCGCCGATGCTTCAATGGGGCAAAAGTACGCAACTATCCTATTTACATTTGTTTGGTATCTGAAATTACTGTTTTTGCCACATCCGCTTACATTCGATTATTATCCGTATCACGTCCAACTAATAGAGCCAACATCACTAATTGCGATTTTTTCGCTATTGGTTTTTACAGCTGTGATTTTCATAGCTTTATACGGATTAAAGAGACGTTATTACGCTTCGTTTTGGATAATTTTCTTTTTTGCAACTTTCGTGTTAATGTCAAACCTACTATTTACAGTAGGAACCTTTATGAACGAACGCTTTATGTTTATTCCTTCCATTAGTTTTGCATTTGGAGTGGCTTGGTTTTTGAGCTGGTTACTACAGAAGAACAAAAAAATTGCAATATCAGGTTTGATATTAATTACTGCGCTCACATCGTTTAAAGTTTATTCTCGTAACAAAGTTTGGTAC
>DAOSIN010000201.1:0-4225 GCA_035366675.1 Salinivirgaceae bacterium
AAAGCTCGGGAGTCATTTTTTTAAGAGAGCTATCGCGCGTAATTCCTGCGTTATTGATTAAAATATCAATTTTACCGTGCTTCTCAACTACTGCTTTAGCTGCTTTTTCAATCTCGGAAAAGTTTGCGGTATTTACTTTTGCAAATTCTGCTTTCTGTCCTTTACTATTAAGCTTGGCTGATAATTCTTTACCACGCACCTCATCTAAATCCCAAATTATTGTTATTGCACCTTCGGCAGCAAATCTTGTTGCTGTGGCTGCGCCTATGCCTGCTGCTCCTCCTGTTACTATAGCTACTTTATTTTCTAATCTTTTCATTTGTATATTTGAGTTAAAAGTTAAAAGTTTATAAAATTGGAAATGCATACTCCTATCTTTCGTATAAGATCAATTATGTGCATTTCGTTGTATTAACTTAGATTACACAAATTGTGTATCATTTTTAAGCTTAGCTACGCCAACAATACAAGGCTTTTCTTCTGCATCAACTAACGAACAGCTGATTGTACCAATATGTTTTTCAGTATTCACTTCAGTTACTTCAAAACGTGCCTCATATTGAACTCCTACTAAAACCGGAGCAGTGAACTTCATCTCTTGTGAAAGATAAATTGTCCCTTCACCCGGGAAAAGTGTACCGAACACTTTAGAAAACACTGCACCTGAAAGGAATCCATGAACAATAGGTTTTTTGAATATTGTTTTTGCTGCATAATCTTTATCTAAGTGAATTGGATTGAAATCTCCTGTAACTTCAGCAAATTTCACAACATCATCCTGCGTAAAGCTAATTTTATGTGAATATTTATCTCCTTGATTAATCATAACTTTTGTATTTAATCTATTGTGTTACTAAACATTTTTTAAAATAACTGCTGTTCCCATACCACCGCCAATACACAGAGATGCCAAGCCATATTTTTTATTGCTTCGCTTCATTTCATATATTAGGCTAACTGTAATTCTATTGCCTGATGCTCCAATAGGGTGTCCTAAAGCAATTGCTCCACCATTGACGTTACATACTTTGTCGAACCAGTCACGTGTAACGTTATGATCTTTACAAAGTTGTGTAATAACTCCAAGTGATTGTGCTGCAAAAGCTTCGTTGAGTTCCACTACCTCCATATCGGTAAGCTTCATATTGGCTTTTTTCAGTACGTTAGCAATAGCCGGAACTGGTCCCATTCCCATAATTGCCGGATCGACTGCTCCTTGTCCTGTTGCAACAATTTCAACAAGTGGAGTTAATTTATACTTCGACACAGCCTCTTCCGACGCTACAAGCACAAACGATGCTCCATCATTAAGTCCTGAAGCGTTCCCAGCGGTAACAGTACCATCTTTTTTGAATGCTGGACGTAATTTTCCTAATTTTTCAAGATTTGTTGTTCGATTAACATGTTCGTCAGTATCGAAAACGATTGTCTCTTTTCGGGTGACAACTTCAACCGGAACTATCTCTCCTTTAAAGCGTCCTGCATCTATTGCAGCAATAGCTTTTTGTTGCGAAGCGAAGGCAAATTCGTCTTGCGCTTCACGTGAAAGATTATACTTTTCTGCTATATTTTCTGCTGTAATTCCCATATGATAGCCATGGAAAGCATCGGTAAGTCCGTCTGTGACCATGTGGTCTAAAACTGTAATATCGCCCATTTTTTGACCATTTCTAACAGCTGCAGGTATAACAAATCCTGCGTCTGACATTGATTCTGTTCCTCCTGCCAAAATAAGATTTGCGTCTCCTGCTTTTATACTTGCTACGGCGTTAATAATTGATTTCATGCCGCTTCCGCAAATCATATTTATTCCATAAGCGGGAACTTCTTGTGGTATCCCTGCCTTAATTGATGCTTGACGTGCAATCCCTTGTTTTTGTCCTGCCATGAGAATATTTCCCACGACAACCTCATCAATTACGGCTGGGTTAATTTTTGTCTCCTTGATGATGTCCTTGATTACAACCGCTGCAAGATCTGCTGCTGATACGTTTGCTACTGTTCCGAGAAATCTGCCAACTGCTGTTCGTTTGGCAGCTACTATAAATACTTTGCTCATAATAATATTATTGTTGTATGGTTTTTAAATCTTTTGAAATAATTAATTTAGCTTCGGTGGCTGCCTGAACTTCCTCAACAGTGAACTTAGGGTTAATTTCTACTAGCATTATTCCTTCAGGAGTGATTATTTTAACACCCATCTCGGTAATTATCATATTTACCCGTCCGACTGCTGTCAAAGGCAAGTTGCATTTTTTCATAATTTTATGTCTTCCTTTAGCAGTATGCTCCATTGCTAATATTACTTTCTTTGCGCCCATAAGTAAATCCATTGCACCACCCATTCCGGGAGTAAGTTTACCGGGAATCATCCAGTTGGCTAAATCGCCTTTTTCGTCAACTTGTAAAGCCCCGAGTATGGTAACATCGACATGTCCTCCTCGTATAATGCCAAAAGAAGTTGCGCTGTCGAAACATGATGCACCTCTTTCAAGAGTTACATGTCCACCTCCGGCGTTAGTCAAGTTTTTATCCTCTTTACCAGGTTCTGGGGAGGCTCCTACACCTATAAGTCCATTTTCACTTTGCAAAATTACGTTAATTCCTTTTGGTATATATTCAGGCACCATGGTTGGTAATCCAATACCTAAATTTACCAAATAGCCATCTTTTAGCTCAAGCGCTGCACGGCGAGCAATCACCTCACGTATTTGATCTTTATCCATAAAAAAACGAGTATTATAAATTTATACTTAATTAAGATTTTTTGTAAATGCCCCACAAATATAGTGTTAATTTTTGGTAATTTTTAAAGAAAACAGATGTTTTTAGAAACAACCTTCACATGTCAATATTTTGAGATATAATTTAACATTTTATCTCGAAAAACAAAATTCTACATCCTGTTTATAAGCCCAGTAATTATTTTTGTCATGTACGGCTCAACAGAACCTGCCACGTCTTGAACTTCATCATGGGTAGTCCCTTTTTCGGCATCTGCAGGTTTATCAGTATTTGCAATAACCGACATACCAAAAACCTCAATTCCCATATGAGTTGCTACAATAACCTCTGGTACTGTTGACATTCCTGTAGCATCGGCTCCCCAAATGCGAAACATATTGTACTCCGAAGCTGTTTCTAATGTGGGACCAGACGAGCCAATATAAACCCCTTGTTGAACAAGTATTGAGTTCTCTTTTGCGATTTCGAGTGCAAGTTTTATCAATCTTTGTGAATATGGTTTACTCATATCTGGGAATCGCGGTCCTAATTGATCATAGTTTTTACCACGCAACGGATTTTCTGGAAAGAAATTGATATGATCTTTTATTATCATAATGTCGCCAGCCTTAAAATTTCGATTCAATCCGCCTGCGGCATTCGACACAATAAGGGTCTTTATTCCTAAAAACTTCATTACTCGAATAGGGAATGTTACCTGATGCATATTGTATCCCTCGTAATAGTGAAAACGACCTTGCATTGCAAGCACCTGTTTATTTCCTAACTTTCCTATAACCAATTGACCGCTATGTCCTTCTACAGTTGATATAGGAAAATTTGGAATATTGCTGTACGGGATTTTTACTTCTGCATCAATTTTATTTCCGAGGTTTCCCAGTCCACTTCCTAGAATTATTCCCACTTCGGGAAGATTTTTGATTTTTGATTTGATAAAATCTGCTGTTTCAATAAATTTCTGTGTCATAATTTTCAGTTCTTGTTTTCTGTAAAAATAGGGATTTATAAAAAAGCAACCTAAAAAAATAGTGCCTTTTCTAAAATTTTACGATTAGTCCCATCTCTTTATTAGAAAAAAATGGGACGACCGAATATTTTTCCTCTGACTTGTGGTATCTGTTCACAACTTTTCTTGCCACCAAATGTGAAATCCCTGCTGCAAAAACCACGTCTGACATCCAGTGGTCACCGGCGATAATCCTCGAAACGCTTATTGAGCCTGCGAACAGATATAATACCGGAGGAACCCAAGAAACATCCTTATACTCTAAGGCAAAAACTGTCGCAACCGAGAAAAGTGCAGTTGTATGACCTGAATAAAAAGAGCGTTTATGATTCTCTCGCCAATTTGGTCCATACCACATATCGTTGTTGTTAGAATAATCTGGTCGCAATCGACCGCTTAAATGCTTGGTTACATAACATAGTGTCATTGAAATTATAAAAGAGTGCACTGACAAATACGCTGTTCTACTTAATT
>DAOSIN010000202.1:0-4200 GCA_035366675.1 Salinivirgaceae bacterium
CCATTGTAAAATTTTAAAATGATTGGACTATTTTAAAATTACAATTGGTATAAATGGCAAAGCTACAAACTTTTTTAAATTTTTTATAGGCAATTTGACGAATTAAAAAACGGATAGAATTGTAATACCCTACTAAAACTGTTAGTTGGGGGAAATATGTTGTGTGTTGTTATGATATAAGTTTTTGAAAATTAATGTGTTATAAAGAAAGAAAATTGAATAAATATTAAGTTTGACTAAAGTTACTGTTGAATTTATTTAACTAAACTTTAACATAGGCGGTTGTGCTTACGAATAAAAATTTATACTTTTATTCATTTTTTATCAGGCAAAGTGGAGAACGGTTTGTAGAGTTAATCATGGTCAAAAAACGATTCAGAAAAATATACGTCGAGATAACCAATGAGTGCAATCTCAGTTGTAGCTTTTGTTCGGTATCCGAACGGGAAAAGCAGTATATGTCGGTTGCCAATTTTGAGCTGATATTGCAAAAGACGCATCAGTTTACCGACTATATTTATCTGCACGTTAAAGGCGAACCTCTTTTGCACCCGAACCTGAGCGATATACTCGATCTGTGCGCACAATACAGACTTAAAACAGTTTTGGTAACAAACGGAACTTTACTAAACCGCGCAACTGATATTTTGATTTCAAAATCGGCTATTAAACAGATTAACATATCGTTACACTGCTATAGTGAGTTGCCAAAAACCTTGTCAAAAGAGCTTTACTTGCAAACGGTGTTCAGTTTTATAAGCTTAGCGCACAGAGAGACAGATATTGTAATATCGTTACGATTTTGGAATCAGGCGAATGGCAATAGAGAGACACATCTGTCTAATACAGAGCTGTTTAAAGCCATTGAAACAGAGTTTAATTTAGACTTTAGCATTGCCGAAACACTTAAACCCGGAGAAGGGTTGAAAATAAACGACAAGCTGTGGTTAAATTCCGACTTCGAGTTTCATTGGGTAAATCTCTCTCTGCCTCCTTTGGGAACCAAAGGAATTTGCTTGGGGTTGCGCGATCAAATAGCAATATTAAGTGATGGCACGGTCGTTCCATGTTGCATTGATAGTGAGGGAGTTATTAATTTGCAAAATATTTTTGAGCGCGACTTGCAGGAGATTATCAATTCCCCAAGGGCAACGGCTATTTTTAACGGATTCAGAAATTTTCAAAAAATAGAGCCTCTTTGCCAAAGATGCCAATTTTTTGATTAACAATAAGTTGCGTTCAAATAATCCGAAATTCGAAATTCGAAATTCGAAATCCGAAATTATATTAACATATGGAAATACTTGTAATACAAAAGCAATCGCATAAAACAACAAACTGGTCAGGAGGAACCTCAACAGAGCTTTTTATATATCCAAAAGGGAGTGACTATCAAAAGCGAAACTTCTTGTTTCGTGTAAGCACGGCAACCATCGAGATTGAGGAGTCTCAGTTTACAAAACTTGCCGATGTAAATCGCGAGATAATGATTTTAGATGGAAAAATTGAGTTAATACACGAGGGTCGTTATTCCAAAACGTTAGGTAAGTTCGATACCGACACATTTTCCGGAGAGTGGGATACTCGAAGCATTGGCAAGGCAACGGATTTTAACCTAATGACAAAAGGCAACGTAAGTGGTCATATTAGACACTTGGAATTAAGTGCGGAAAGTACTCAAACATTGAACTTTAGCTCAAAAACGGAGAAGGCTTTGTTTTACATCTATTCTGGCAAGTTACAAATATGTGACAAAATAGTAGATAGTGGCGATGTTCTATTTTTTGACACTCCGTCTAATGACGAAAACGTTGATATTAAGGCTGTAACGAAAGCGGATATTATTGTTGTTGAGATTACCTTGACCAATTAGCAATGTGCAATGCTTGCACTGAGCGAAGTCGAAGTGAACAATTGAGTTAAAAACAAAACTTTAAAGATTTATCCTTTTTCTACTATTTCTATCTCCTCATCTGTTAAATCATATAATTTATACACCATTTGGTCTATTTTGCGGTCGGTTGCAGCAATTTGTTCTGCGATAGCGGTAGCTTTCTCTTTTTCGGTGTGAAAGTAATCTTCCCACTCTGCCTCTTGTGTCAGCGATAGTTTAACTTTTCTTTTTCGTAGTTCATTAAGGAACTCATTGTACGAAAGTGTATGCCACTCTTGCAGTCGATTGGGTATTTTGTCAATCTCAAAACGGCGTTCAAGTATACGAATAAACTTTTGTAAAATTTCTTGCAACTCTTTATTTAACGAAAGCATTTGGTCGGCTTTGTCAATAAAAGGTTGTTGTTCTTTAGAAGAAATATTTTTAACAGGTATTTTTTTAATTATACTTGGTTTGATTTCGGCAAATGTTTTTCCTTTTTGGGGGTTATTTATTGTATAAAAGAATTGAATTAATTTAGAATTTAATATAGATAAAAAATATTTAAGATGAATATTGACTTCAGATACTGTAATAATGAAAATCGAGTTTTGCGGATAATACTTTTCGTCATCAAAAACGACTCTTAAAATATCACTTGTTTGCCTCATCAATAACTTATCTGATAGTATTTTATTTTCATTTGACGGGTACATTAAATTCTTGCCATATTTTATATATTCAATTTGTTCAACATTTTTTGAATATCTGTTGATATTACTGCCAACTAGTAGAGGCTTCCATTCTTCATTTAATTTTATTTTAGAATGATAAATTCTCTGTTTTAGCATTTCTTTATTCTGCTTTGGTTGCCCATGTCCTATTTGATAGGGTTTTATGCCCCATATAATTTCAGCTACTTTATCAAATGACTTAGAATTAATTTTCAATTTTGAAATAATACTCTCAATGTCTTCATTTATGTCTAATAAAATTCTGCAATCTTCATCTTTTAACCAAACAGAACGATTAACTTGATTGTTAGAAATTTCGACATTTTCCTTTTTCCTTATTGCTGAAATTTTATTTTTTTCAAAATTATTTTGCAAAATTAAAGTGATACTTTCAACTGTTACATTATTAAAAATTCCGTCTCCATAATCAATAATTTCATGTATATTATAATTAAGAAGCGACTTTCTAAATTCTTTTGTAGAATTAATTAGCATCCAAGTGTTAGGAATTATAATGCCTAAATAGCCATTTTTTTTGGTTAGTAATATCATTTTTAAAGTAAAAAAAAGATATGAATCACTTACTTTAGATTTTACTAATTGAAATTCGCTACTGATTTTTTCCTTTTCAAGCTCATTTAATTCTGCTCCATACGGTGGATTTCCAATCACCACATCAAACCCTCCTTCAGCAAATACTTGTGGGAATTCGGCTTCCCAATTAAACGCTTTATCACCTGCCACTTCGGGGTCGTCAATCAGCGAGTTTCCACATTTAATATTGTCGTTAAGGTCGTTTAATTTTCTTTGTGGGCGTGCAGTGCGTAGCCATAACGAAAGTTTGGCAATTTCAACACTCTCTTCGTTTAAATCCACGCCAAAAAGGTTGTTTTCTAAAATACTAATTTCAATATCTTCAAATACAATACTAGCACCGGTAACTTTGGCAATAAGTTCATCTATATAGCGGTGTTCTTTGATAAGAAAGTCTAGTGCTTGATTCAGAAATGCTCCCGAACCACATGCGGGATCGCAAATTGTAAGTTTCAGTAACCAAGCGCGATACAATTCTAGCCTATTGAGTAGATTTTTTTTAGTTGAAATGTTTCTTTTTCTGTCTGTGATGTAATCTTCTTCTACAATGCCCAACTCCTGTTTTTTCTCGTCACACAATTTGCCAACAGTGTTTTCTACAATGTACTTGGTAATATATTTAGGAGTATAATATATCCCGTCTTTTTTGCGCTTGGTTTTGCTTTTATCAACCTCTTTTCCTTCGAGATTAGCTTTTATCTCCTCTAGTTCGTTGAGTGAATGCTCAAAGATGTGCCCCAAAATATTTACATCTACTTCGCTTGCATAGTCGTAGTTAGATAGTTTTAACGTGTGTTCGTGTAACACAGCATCATCAATTATAATGGAATCGAGTATGGTGTCGGGTTTAAATAGTCCGCCGTTGTACGCATAAACATCATCATTTTTGCCTTTATGTCCCGTGTTCATATATCCAAAGTACTTCTTAAAACGGTTGTATAGAGGCGTATATGCATCTAACTCTTGCAACTGTTTCCATTGGTGCAAAATTTTTCGCAT
>DAOSIN010000203.1:0-4192 GCA_035366675.1 Salinivirgaceae bacterium
GAAATCTTTAGAATTATGATAATCAGACTTTTTAAAGGCGTTTTGCCGTCAAATTTATTACTTACAATATTTATAGCCATAATATGTTGGGCACCTGTGTTTTTTGTAGAAACTACGGTAGCCCAAGAGTTTACGCTTCAATCTCTTACCGATGCTTTTGCATGGCTAAATGCTCAGTGGGAATACTCAACAATTGTAGTAATATTAGTGCTGATTGTTGTTCAAGCAATGTATATAATTCAAGTTAATCATAAACATATACTTATCGAGAAAAGAAGTTATTTACCTGCTCTAATTTCTACACTCTTATATCTGTTTTTCATAAAATCGCCAGTAATAGTTGCGCTTCTGTTATCAAACCTGTTGTGGCTTATTTGTATTGATATTCTGTTCAGTAATTCAAACTATGTTATTGGAATTAAAGCAATGTTCAAAATCGGGCTATTAATTGCACTTGGCACACTGTTTCATTGGTTTGCGGTGATTTTAATACCATTAGTTTGGATACTTAGCTTTGTTACTAATGGGTTAAATATAAGAGGATTGCTAATTAGCTTAGTTGGATTTATTACCTTTTGGATACTTTTTGGATATGGTCTCTTTTTATTTGGGGATATAGAGCTCTTTTTTAATGGATTGTTGGGAAAAATGAAAATTAAAGAAATACCCCATAGTATAAGCATGGAGTATTTACCGCATTTAGTCGCGTCGATATTAACCGTGATGGGATTTTTTGCAACACTTTTTACATTGAGGAGCAGAAAAATAATTGCACGCAAATTTTTCACAACATTCTTCATAACAATTATTTATTTTATAATTATTGTTATAGCATCTATACATGCTTCAACAGATTTTTTGATATTTATTATAATTCCTCTAACATACACAACTTCGGAATATTTACTACAAAGCAGATCAAAGTGGATTCCAAGCATAGCGTTTTTGACTTTTATTGCCGGAATAGCACTTCTCTGGGCTAACGAGATAACTGGGTTCTTGCAATAATAAGTTTTACAACTCTTCAAATCATGACACAACACAAGATTGTAGAAACTGAAGATGGGAGCTTTACACTTTTTTCAACAGAAATAGGCGAACATTATCACTCCACCAAAGGCGCTCTGCAAGAGAGTCAGCACGTTTTTATAAAAGAGGGGCTATTGCACTATATATTAAACAATCCCCACAAAAAGAGAATAAATATTCTAGAAATGGGATTTGGCACAGGACTTAACGCTCTGCTTGCGCTTAAAGTTGGAATCGACTATAAGTTAGAAATTTTCTACAACACAGTTGAAAAATATCCAATTCCGATAAATTTGGTTCAAAAACTGAATTACGGACAACTATTTGATAACAAGGAATATGTTGATTATTATAATCAACTACACTTCGCAGATTGGGATGCAGAAACAATAATCAATAATTTTTACATAAAAAAAATCCAAACAGATATAACCGACTATTTGCCACATAATCCCATTGACGTAGTTTTTTTTGATGCATTTTCGCCCAAAGTACAGCAAGAGCTGTGGTCAGTAGAAATATTTACAAAAATATATCAAGAAATGACCGAAAGCGGTGTTTTAGCAACCTATTCAGCCAAGGGCGATGTTCGTCGTAATCTTATAGCTTCGGGCTTTAGAGTTGAGAAACTTCAAGGACCCCCCGGCAAAAGACATATATTAAGAGCAGTAAAACAGAAATAATTCAAATTTTGTTTTGCTTATTCCAACATCAATGGTTATCTTTGCGTTCCCAATAAGGTCAGTTGGCCGAGTGGCTAGGTCCCGGTCTGCAAAACCGGTTACGGCGGTTCGAATCCGCCACTGACCTCAAAATAAACACAAAACAGTTTTAAACTAGCAGCTTTAAAAAACTCTAAAAGTTGCAATTTTTACTCCTTCAAAACACCCCTTCATACGCAAAACCCATTACAGTTGATTAATTTAAAATATCAGATTTTTTTTAATTTCAAATATAAATAGGCTTTTGAAGAAAACACAAATACAAATTTGCTAATTTTGTATTCAGAACATGTTTCATTTTACATTCGACATATTCGGTTTAACGATGCATATAATTTATTTGCATTATAAGCTAATTGAAAATTTTTAGACACATGAAGCTCAATTACGATTTTTTAGTTATAGGTAGCGGTATTGCAGGTATAAGCTTTGCAATGAAAGTAGCTCCCTATGGAAAAGTTGCAATAGTAACTAAAACGCAGTTAGACGACACCAATACGCGATATGCACAAGGCGGAATTGCTGCCGTAACATATACTCCTGATAAATTTGAGAAGCATGTTGAAGATACCCTAAAGGCTGGTTGTAATTTAAACGACAGGGCAGTTGTAGAAATGGTTGTAAAAGAGGCTCCTGCACAAATTGAGCAACTGTTAGAATGGGGTATTCAATTCGATACCACTGAATCTGGAAAATTTGACTTAGCAAAAGAAGGAGGACATACCGAGCACAGAATACTTCATTTTAAAGATATTACAGGATACGAAATACAACGAGGCTTGGTAAACCAGGTTAAATTGCACCCTAATATTGATTTTTTTGAAGATCACTTTGCAATTGATATCATAACACAACATCATTTAGGAAGAATTATTACACGCCATGATCGTGATATTGAATGTTTTGGTGCTTATGTGTTAGATAAAAAAAGAAATTCAGTTAAGACCTTTTTGGCACCCGTAACAATGATTGCAACAGGCGGAAGTGGGAACCTATATTTGAATACAACAAATCCTGAAATTGCCACAGGTGACGGAATATCAATGGTTTACAGAGCAAAAGGATTGATTGAAAACATGGAATTTATACAATTTCATCCAACCGCCTTTTATGCACCTGGCGTAAAGCCAACTTTTTTGATAACCGAAGCTCTGCGGGGATTTGGTGCAAAACTTAAAAATCAGAATGGTGAGGAGTTTATGCATAAATACGATTCGAGATTGGAATTAGCCCCTCGCGATGTTGTGGCACGCGCCATTGACCAAGAGATGAAAATTCACGGTAGCGATTTTGTTTATCTCGATTGTAGGCACTTGGACCCTAAAAGCCTTTTGCAGCACTTCCCAAATATTGCTGAACATCTAAAAAAACACGGTTTCGATATCACAAAAGATATGTTTCCTGTGGTTTTTGCAAATCACTATCAGTGCGGCGGGATAAAAGTTGACCAAAATGGACAGAGCTATATCAACTATCTGTACGCAGCAGGTGAGGTCTCCTCAACAGGATTCCATGGAGCTAATCGACTTGCTTCCAACTCGTTACTCGAAGCAATTGTTTATGCTGATAGAGCTGCTCAACATGCAAAAATGGTATTCAAATCGCACCAAATACCTGAAAATATCCCAGAATGGAACGATGAAGGAACAACTCCTAATGAAGAGATGGTTCTTATTACTCAGAGTATCAAGGATATACAACATATAATGAGTAACTATGTGGGAATTGTAAGATCAAATCTTCGTTTAGAGAGAGCCATAAAACGTTTAGAAGTACTTTACGAAGAGACCGAAGAACTATACAGACGCTCAACCGTTATACCAAAACTGTGCGAATTAAGAAATCTTATAAATGTTGGATACTTGGTTATAAAATACGCTATGCGCAGAAAAGAGAGTATAGGGCTTCATTATAATATTGACTATCCGCCGAAAAAAGAGATTTAAGGAACATTCATTGTGTTTCAATTTGCTGTGTATTAATGATTTGTAAACATTGTTAATTATTGCAAACAAAAACCAAATTTTATTGCTATTATTGTAATCAATAATCGAACGGACAAATATGTTAAGTCGTGGCTTGAAATTTTTCCTTGTATTGTTAGTTGTTACGCTTGTGTTAGTGATCGTATATATCTCTAAACAAAGTTCAACTAAGCAAATACACCCACTTTTAGTATTCGATGAATTCACTGAAGTTGTTGTAAAAATAAATAATCCCCACAATTTTTTCTACAATGTTGAGGAACAAGAGTCATGTAGTTTGTTAAAGCAATTTTTTAGCGACACAACTGAGCTTCAGGGAATTATACCAATAAGTTTTTTTGAAAAGTCAAGTCAAATATTTTTGGCATATCATCCAAGCGATGGTTTTATTATTGTGTTGGCTTTTGATAACGATAACAGCTCGACAAAATGGATAAACAATTACAAAAAAAATAT
>DAOSIN010000204.1:0-4179 GCA_035366675.1 Salinivirgaceae bacterium
AATAACAACACAAGGTTTAGGGTATTTTGATCTAAGGACTTCAGCTGCGGGTTCAGATACAGTGACCAAGGGTGAAGCTTTTCGTAAAGTACTCTTTTCAATTTTTTCGTCTATCCAATTCCGAAGAGAGCCATATTCCCGGTAATGGTTATCAACCCACAAATCTCGGAACTCGGCAACCCATGGAATCTGGAATTCTTTGGATAGACGATTGGCGACGAGAAGTGAAGTGTATGGCATGGCACTTGCAAAAATAATGTCAGGTTTCCAGTCTTGAAGTAATTTTCTCCCTCCGGATAGAGCATAAGGGTACCAGCCTATCTGGGGATCAGGAAAATGGAACACGGAATTGTAGAATTCCTTGGTTTTACGAATTATTCTGTGTTTTAACGTCTTCCTATTATCATCCAAGATTTTATTGATTCTTGTCTTCTTCTGCCCTAAAAAAAGATCACGGGGGCTATTCACATTAATCCATGGGAAATAGCTAACTTGTTTTCTATCGACCTCTAGGGGTAAATTATCCGGCAACGGTTGCTCGCGGGCGGAAAAAACCCTGATATCATGGTTCTGTCCAACAAGGTATTTTGCAAATTTCCCCACTCTGACTGCACCGATAGTATTAAATGGAGGGAAGAAATATGAAATAAATAGGATGTTCAAAATTGGGACAGCCCCCTCTAAAATTTTTCTGCTGATTTGAGGTAAAGATGAAAAGGTAAAACCTCATAATTCTGGGACAAGGGATATTTCGCCGCTAGCTTTACATTTAGTTTTTTTATCAGGGAAGTAGAAAGACAAAAAGTAAAGGATAAAAGGCAAAGGAGAGGCTGAGAATGATAAAAACATCCCCATGCCTCCAACAATGATAAGCAATAATACTCCTGCTATTTTTGTTTTTCGTTTGTTAAATCTCAGAATGTGGGTCAAGCTTAACAATGGCATAATAATAAAAACAGTACCAATCAATCCATGTTCGATTAAGAAATCAATGTATGTATTGTGAGGTATTTTTGGTGCACCATATTCTTTCTCAAGCAAGTAATACTGACTTCCAATTCCGGTACCGATAACCCATTTTTCGAAATTGCCAGTTTCTGAAAAGTTTTCAATAGAAAAAAACTTGTCTAATGACTTTTTCCAAAGGACCTCCCTGGAACTTGAGGTTCCTAGTGTCTTGAAAGTTGATTCTATTCTCTGGTTCAGGATTTCTCTTGATATGGGCAAAGATGCGGTCAGGGAAAGCGCCAAAAGTGCAATAAGGATTACTTTCCGTGTTTTATTAAAATACAAAAAACTTACCATGTTCAAAATGCAAAAGAGCAACCATCCGCTTCTAGAAAAGGTCAAAACTATCGTTATACAGTTCAATAGGTAGGCAAATTTAAAGATCTTCCTTGGTGAGTTGGAAATGTTATAAAGATTGAATACCGAAAATACCATTGCGAATAAGGCAAAGAAGTTCGGATCACCCCAAAGACCGGCTAACCTCAAGTATCCAAAATAGTTGGGATTGACATCCAGTTGCATCATTCCAAAGAGGGAAACACCCATTTTCAGACCAACAATATAGATAACCAAAGCTAAGCAATCGTTGATAATTGAGCACTTGCTGAGGAACGGGAGCAATCTTGTTGCTTTCTCTTTGGGAAGTCCTGTTATATAACGGGCAAAACAAAAAGCGAAAGCGACACTCAACAAAAAATTCAGCAACTTTGGATCAACAGTCCCCCCAATAATCCTGAAAAGCGAAAAAAAAGCTGTTCCAAAAGCACCCCAAATAACCGGGCTTGTTGGGATTCTGAATTTTTCCATATTCCTCAACAAATATGAGAAGGTGAAGACAAGCGCAATAATCCTGTAAAGGAAAAAATTATGTCCACTGAATTGCACACCTATGTTCATTGGGAAAAAAAGGGCGAAGGCTTTTGTCAAAAAATACATGCACTACCCACCTTATCGGTTAACGAGTAGGTTCAATCGTTAATTCCGCGCTTTGAGCTGGAGAGTTCTCTATAAAGGACTTGGTACTTTTCTGCCATGATTTTTGCGGTGAAGTATTCTTTTATCACACGCTCAGCAGCAGCACCCATTAGCTGAAGATCATTTTTTACTACCCATGAAAGTTTCGCTGAAAAATCATCAACACTATCAATTTGAAAACAAACCCCTGCGGAAGAGTTTTTCTCAAGTATCTCTTTGTGGGGGGGGATATCCGACAAAATAACAGGAAGGCCACATGCCATCGCTTCTAAAACAGCGTTGGGTAAACCCTCCGCTCGAGAAGCTGAGACAAAAATATCCGAAGCAGCCGTATAGTCATTAACATTGTCTACTTGACCTTTAAAAATAATATTCTTTTCGCCCTTTGCCAATTCCTGGCATTTGTTCATTAAGGGGCCATGGCCTAAAAAAACCAATTTGAAATTATTTGGCAAGTTCAAGCTACTGAAGCCTCTTATCAATGTTTCAGGTCTCTTCCCTGGACTTAAATGGCCTACAGAAAGAATAATAATGTCCTTTGGAGAGAAACCCAACGTTTCTTTTGTGCGCGATTTAGCATCCCCTTCCAAGGGTTTAAACGTATCATCGTCAACACCATTTTGGATATAAGTGCTATTCGGATTTAAGCCTTTTAAAACATCGAAATTACATTTTGAGCAGAAAACGGGATTCTGCATTTTGCGAATTAATTCCAAGTGCCACTTAGCTAATAAATTTCCTTTAAACAACCCATATGTCATCACATAGTCCAATGAGGGGTTATTATGAATTGTCGAAATGCAGGGAAATTCTCCAAGACATTTAACAGACAAGTAGTCCGCCCGTAGTCCGTGTGTATGTATAATGTCGGGCTCCAATTCTCCAACAAAATTTCCAACCTTATTAATCCCTTTAGTGATACCTTCGATTCTCCCCATTGAAAGGGAGCGGATGCTTATCATGGAATCACAAAATTCACCGATCATTGAATTGTCAGTTTCCGGCGATAACGTAAGAACCATGGGTTGGAAAGCCAATCTATTGATGTTCTTCACAATATTTCTCAAAACAAATACAGGGCCGCATTTCTTCAGGGTCGAAACAATATACAGAATTTTCATTGTGGCTCTACTCTCCGATATTTATGTGATACTCATCAAAGTCATCTTGCTTTATTGCCATCCGAAGCTTCGATGAATAAATCCACTTCCTAAGCAAACAAGGTAATAATCGAACTGGGGTCCTAATTAGCATCGAAATCAACTTCTCCCTGTGAGAAAGAAAACCAATTTTGTTAGCTCTTTTCAGGAACTCAAGTTCCTGAAGTAGATATTTTCGCCCTCCTCTTCTTGTTACCATGTCGTTGTTATAGCGAACTACAACAAGCGGCTCTTGAATAGAATAAAATTGCATCCCTTTTGTTAACATTCTTATCCATAACCAATAATCTTCGAAGTAAGGCTGGTTACAGTAACTACCAGCAGAAAGCACAGAATCCTTTCTGAACATTACAGTTACATGGCTTAAAGGGCTTCGTCTTTTTGCATATTGTAATATTTCATTCATCGTTTCCGGATTCTTTTTTATCCCAATGAAGCGCTTAGTATTTGTTTCATAATACAAAGTGTTACATCCAACAACATCGACATTCTTGCCTGTCATCACCTTCATTTGCTTTTCGAAGCGTTCGGGAAGACTAATATCATCGCTGTCCATTCTTGCCACGATGCTATAAGTGCAATTTATTAAACCTTCTCTTAAAGCTAACCCTAGCCCCATGTTCTTGTTCAGCCCAATTATTTTGAACAAAGTCTGATGTTTGGGCTTGAAGTGATCGATTACTTTTTCGAGTTCCGGTGTTAAAGGTCCGTCTTTCACCAAGACCACTTCAGAAGGACGTAAAGTCTGTTTCTCCACGACACTTTCTAAAGCCTTCGAGAAATAACTCGGATTTTCTTTGTAGTACACACTTATGAGAACCGAAAAGGGTGTGTTGATTCGTTTTTCTTCCGGGTTTTCAGAGCGTATCATGCATGCCTCCAACAAGTTTCCAGTTTTTCAGGTCGTAGTTTTTTTCTATAAGATCCTCATTCGGAGCAAGTGCTACCATGTTCTTGCGACGGAATTTGATAAATCCCTGTTTCCAAAGTTCTTCCATTCCGTAGCCGCTTGTAAGTATTGTCGCGATAAAGGAAA
>DAOSIN010000205.1:0-4174 GCA_035366675.1 Salinivirgaceae bacterium
AGAAAATAATGTTGTTGTGTGAAACTTCAAGAGTTTGAGGAGTGTTTGTTCTTACCATTACTGTTGGGTCTCCAAAGATTGTCCAAGTTTCTGTCATTGAGGCTCCACCTGACCCATATTTATCGTTCATAAACATGCAGCCATTCACAACTATACCTCCGTAGGTGTATTTTTTATTGTTTTGGTATGATTTTACCAAAAGATCAATCATTTCATCTTGTCCTGCCATTGGCGGAGCCCACGTCTGGTTTATTGTGCTTGCGCAGATGGCAAGAACACCTGTGGGTCCGTTAGCGTTTGAAGCACGTATAAATCCTTCAGCAAAACATGTTTTTCCAACGAAATCTCCATTTACACATGCTACGTCAATCATAAAAGGAAATTGCGTGTTATTTGACAATCCTGACATGTGAGAAACACTAAATCCTGATGATCCTAAAGATGTCACTGAGCCGTGTCCTACATAGTTTATATATCCACGACCTTGGTTTATTGCACTAACAACCATTTGCGGGCTGGGATTTCCTGGAGCGTCTTCTTGACCATGTGAGCCATCATACAGTTCATCACCACTTGTGTAATTGTAATTTAGTAACTTTTGCTTTATTACTCTGGAGTGTTGTACATCACTTTCTCCGTTATCACCTTGACTTCCACCACCTTCGTTTGATGCTATTAGTGTATATTTTTTGTACCAATCTGCATTTACGTCGGGTTGGCTTTCGTACATTAATGTTTTCTGAATTTGATTTTGAAGTTGTTCAACATTTTCAACTGAAAATCTACCTACAATAACTTCCGCATAGGCGTCGTTGCCAACTATGTGTCCATAAGAAGGATCGCAATAGGCTGAACCTTTTTTAATAGAGGGAACGTATTCTCCATCACCTACCAATAGAAGAAATGTAAGTCCTTGGGTTTCGTAATAATTATTAACGTATGTTTGCAATTGCCCAAAGGTTGTTCCTATTGTTGACCATTCAACCAATTCTGTAGGTATGCCTATTTGTTTTTTCCATGCTACAAAAGGTTGTATCGCTTCCATGAAGTTAGAATGAGAAACAATTAACAGATTGCCAACTTCGTTTACAGGAGTATATCTTGTACTATTTTCATAGTTTAGAAATCTGTTACGATATATTTGATCGAAAGTTAAATTAACTTGAGTTGGATTATTTCTAATCAATTCATTTTCCCCTTCAACGTCGTTGTGAACTAAGGTTACTCTTATTGTTTTATTTACTCTAAGTTGCTTAGTTACAGGATTATATTGTACAGGATAAAAAGCAACTACTTGTCCACGGTAATCTCTTAATATATATGGAGTATCGAGGCTTACGTTTTTTTCGGGGTAGAATTTATTTTTTTGATATGTGTCTCCATAAACATATGGGACATCGTCAGGATTGATAGTGCGTAAAATGTTTCCCTTTGATGGGGCTATTTCGATATCGTCTATGATTCTACAATCTACGTCTATTACTGATATTTCCATTGTTCCAAGGTCGGGGATTATTATTGATTCCGCTACTCTTGGAACATCAGGCATGCCTTCTGATAGAATGGGATATGCTTTATCTGCCGATACTACAAATGCTTTTCCGCGCGGAGTTTCGACAGATGTAAATTGTGGTTCAGAGAATTCAACTTGAAGCACAATCTTAGATTCTGTTGACTCTAATACTTTAACTTTTGTTGGGTTTGCAAAAACCTTGGGCGATACAATAAATATCAGTATCGCAGCAATGAAAATTATTAATTTTTTTGGTTGCATAATTACTAAGTGTAAAAAAAGAAGGGGGATAAAATCGCCCCTTCTTAAGGTTTATTTAAGTTTATTATTTAACAACTACATAAGTGCTTTGTGTAACTTCTCCTGTTACTAATCTAACCATATAAACACCAGAAGCTAAACCTTCAAAACTTATTGGAGTTTGATGATCGCCAGATGTCATAGGTTGATTCAATACAGTTTTTAATACTTGTCCGTTAATACTTAAAATATCAATTGCAACTCTACCGCCTTGCAATAAAGTGTATTCAATTGTTGAATTGCCACTTGATGGGTTAGGATAAATGCTCAAACCTGATGAAAACTCATTTTCAGCAATCGAGGTACAACCATGAACTTTAATGTCCTTAACTCTAGTTGCTTTAAAAAGACCATCGTTTGCAGAGACAACAATTTGTTCGTCTGGGGAAGCCGTTTCATTTGTTGGTGTGCCGCCTAATAAGGCTGTACCGTCACCTAAGTCTCTAAGCGTCATCCATATTGGAAGAGATTCAGCAACAAATGATATTTGATCACCATCAGGATCTATTGCAAACAGGTCGGCACTGTATTCTTCGCCGCAGTGTGCGTCAGGTATAAAAGTTTCTAAAAAATATGGGGGTTTATTCGGAATACCTGCGCTGCCCGGGAAAACAATATAGTCAACCCATGCACAATCTTCTCCGCTTGATACTGAATAGTCCTTAGCATATTCCCAAGTGAAAGTGTGGTTTCCTAGAGGTACATCGTATGAGAATTGTTCCCAACTTTGTGAGCCAGACCAAGTTCCCTTGATTTCTTGATTAATTTTGAAATGCAATTTATCGTAGTTGTTTTCACTGCTTACTTTTCGATAGAAAGAAATTTGTCCTGCCGTAGTAACGTCTATAGTTACACTCATTGAAGTTTGTTGACTGTGACTAATTGCACCTGATTTTGCGCAGTAGGTGCCTTCATAAGCGCCATTGTTTACAATTGTCCATGGCATAGCTCCACCTTGTACCCAACCGTAGCTGTCAAAATTGCCATTTTCAAAATCTTCAACTGATAACCCAACGCTAAATGTTTGTGAGGCTACAAATGAGAAAATATCTGAGCTAACGTGTATTGTTAAATCTAAAGGTGTTCCAACAGGAATATTTTCTCCTGTAGTGATAGTGAAAACAAAGTTTCCAACTTCTTCAGGTGCAAGAGCATTTAATTCATCAACTTCATTTTCAACATCAACTACTATAATGTTTGCAGATAAAATAGCTGTCATTGGGTATCCTAATGCATGTCCAATATTTTTAATGGGAACAGTAACACTAATTGTTTCCCCTGCGTCAATTCTTCCATTGCCGTTTCCCTCTATCTCTACAATTTGATATTTTAAACTGGTTAGTTGTGGAGCATTTGCAATTAAACTGAAAGTCGTTACCCAAGGATCGTTATCTCCATTAGTTTCATCAGTTGCGTAAATTGTAAAGTTAACTTTTGTTTGATCAGGAATTTCTTTTGCAGTCTTGATTACAAAAGCATCTTCAACGAGATATTCTGTCTCGGCATCTATATTACCACAATTAGCTACAGAATCAATAATTGTTATGTATGGGTTGTCGCTTCTTAATTTTGCAACTACATTTGTTGCATCAACAGTCCCTACGTTTTTAAGATTTACTTTCAATGTAACAGTTTCATCGAAATCAAGCATTCCGTTGTTGTTGCCTTGAGTGTCGCTTATGGTTGAACCAAAATAGACCACAAATGGGCTGTTCGATGGTATAATATCTAATGTTCCTATAAATGGACGGTGGAAAGGAGCTGTAATAACGATATCGGCTGTTGTTGGAACGGTGAATCCGTCAAAAGTAACCTCTATTGAGCCAGTTGCATCAGAATAACCTGCAAATTTTATTACTCCATTGTCAGTAAGTGCCACATATGCTTTTGGCGGAATATTTGACATGGTAAAAGAATTCAATCCTAATGGGAGTGTAGTTAAATAGTCAGGTGTCATCTCTGGCATTGGACCGATATACGCGTTTAAAGTAGGATCACCCATTAGGTGATATATTTCCCAGTAATATTGTTTTCTTGTTGAGTTGCTCTCCTCTACCGCTAAGCATCCGGCAGTTGGAATTTGACTTTGTGTTGTAGAGTAAACATTGTCGTTTGGTAGATATTCGTGGAATAGTGCGTCGTACGCGCCGGGACCAAAATTTGTAACAACGGGATTTTGTACAACGGTACCATAGCCTGTTGCCCACCAGTAGTCCTCGTTCCAATATGTACTGTTGGTTCCTCCGATATATCCTATTGCGCCTTTATTGGCTGCCCTTGTAATTGTTTCGGCAAAGCATTCGTTGTTAAACTGGCTTGATTGGCAGCAGTTACCTACTAATATGCCATATTTTTGGTCAT
>DAOSIN010000206.1:0-4150 GCA_035366675.1 Salinivirgaceae bacterium
ATTTGTTAACAATTAGAAAAAACAACAAAAAGGCTTAGAGCACTTTAGGCTCTAAACCTTAACCCACAATATCGGATTATATTACTTGATTTCAACTTCTGCTCCAGCTTCTTCTAATTGGGTTTTTAAAGTTGTTGCTTCTTCTTTGCTAACGCCTTCTTTAATAGCTTTTGGTGCTGCGTCTACTATCTCTTTAGATTCTTTAAGTCCTAGACCTGTTAATTCTTTAACAAGTTTAACTACTTGAAGTTTAGCTTGTCCAGGTGATTTAATGATAACATCAAAGCTGGTTTTTTCTTCAGCACCTGCTTCTGCTCCACCGCCTGCTGCAGGAGCAACAGCAGCTACAGCTGCAGCTGGTTCAATTCCATATTCGTCTTTAAGAATTGTAGCTAATTCGTTAACTTCTTTTACAGTTAAGTTTACTAACTCTTCCGCAAGTTTTTTCAAATCTGCCATTGTTTTTATTTTTTAAAAGGATTTTTACTAATTATTAATTTCTTTCTTGTAATGTTTTTACAACACCTGCTATTGTATGACCACCCGATTGAAGTGAGCCAATAACTCGTTGCATTGGAGATTGTAATAATGATATAATCTCTCCAATAAGTTCTTCGCGTGATTTTATATTTGCAAGCGTTTCTAATTGGTCTGCACCAATATATACAGATTCTGATACATAAGCACCTTTAAGCGATGGCTTAGGGTTTTTGGGATTTTTTTTGTGAAAATCCTGTATCATTCTACCTGGCATATTTCCAACTTCGCAGAAAAAAATGGAAGTTGAACCTTTCAATGTGTCAAATAGTTCTGTAAAATCGCCCTCAACTGACTCAAGAGCTTTATGCATTAGAGTATTTTTGACAACCACCATATTAATGTTTCTTTTAAAACACTCTTTGCGTAGTTCAAAAGTATCGGCTGCGTTTAGCCCCGAGGTGTCAGTTATATAAAAGTGTCCATATTTTTGGATTTTTTCCTTGAGCGACTCAATGATTTGTGCTTTTTCTTCTCGTCTCATTTTTCTATCAATTTTACTCGTCAAATGACCTTGCATCAACTTGGATACCAGGGCTCATAGTACTACTTAAATAAACACTTTTAACGTATGTACCTTTTGCACTCGTAGGTTTAAGCTTAATAAGAGTGTCAAAAAGTTCTTTCGCATTATCTCTAATCTTATCAGCATCAAACGATACTTTACCGATTGATGCATGAACGATACCAAATTTATCGACTTTGAAGTCAATTTTACCTGCTTTGACTTCTTTAACGGCAGCGCCGACATCAGTTGTAACTGTACCGCTTTTTGGGTTTGGCATAAGTCCACGAGGTCCTAAGATTCGTCCTAATGCACCAACCTTACCCATTGTTTGCGGCATTGTAATAATTACGTCAACATCAGTCCAGCCACCCTTAATTTTTTCGATATAGTCATCTAAGCCAACGTGATCTGCACCAGCAGCTTTTGCTTCTTCTTCTTTATCGGGCGTGCATAGTACAAGAACTCGTGTCTCTTTTCCTGTACCGTGAGGCAGTGACACTACGCCGCGAACCATTTGGTTTGCTTTACGTGGGTCGACACCTAATCGAACGTCCATATCAACTGAAGAGTCGAATTTTGTAAAAGTAATCTCTTTTACTAATTCTGCTGCTTCTCTGATTTTATAGATTCTGCCGGCTTCGATCTTTTCGTATGCTTGCTTTTGTTTTTTTGTAAGTTTTGCCATAACAAATTGATCTTTTATTACTGATTAAATTTGAGGATCACCGCTTACAGTGATTCCCATACTTCGGGCAGTACCGGCAATCGTTTGCATAGCTGCCTCTATGGTTAATGCGTTCATGTCAACCATTTTGCTTTCGGCTATGGTGCGAACGTCATTCCATGTTACAGAGCCTACTTTTTTTCTATTAGGCTCGGCAGATCCGCTCTGAATTTTTGAAAGTTCCTTTAGTTGTACCGCTACGGGTGGTTCTTTGACAATGAAGTCAAACGATTTGTCACCATAAACAGTGATTACAACGGGTAGAACTTTGCCAGCTTTGTTTTGTGTGCGTGCGTTGAATTGCTTGCAAAACTCCATAATGTTCACTCCTTTCGAACCTAATGCTGGTCCAACTGGAGGAGAGGGATTTGCTGCACCCCCTTTGATTTGCAATTTAATAAACGCTGCAACTTCTTTTGCCATAATGTTCTTTTCTGATTAAAAAATTACTCTTTTTCTACCTGTGAGAAGTTTAGTTCTACAGGGGTGCGTCGTCCAAAAATTTTGACGATAACCTTCAATTTTTTCTTTTCATCGTGTACCTCCTCAATTGTACCGCTGAAACCATCGAAGGGACCTTCAGTAATTTTTACGCTTTCACCAACAATAAAAGGAATGTTGATTTCTTCATCCATTTCCAACATTTCGTCCATTTTCCCCATAATCCGCCGAACCTCGCTATCGCGTAAGGGTGTCGGCTCACCGTCTGGAGTACCGAGAAAACCAATAACGTTTGTCAATCCACGGATGATGTGCGGTATTTCTCCAACCATTGCAGCTTCTATTAAAACGTATCCGGGGAAGCTAGCACGTTCTTTGCTGATTTTCTTTCCGTTACGCATTTGAAAAACCTTTTCGGTTGGGATAAGAACTTGCGACACGAATTCCGTAAGTTCACGATTACGAATTTCGCTCTCAATTAGTTCTTTAACTTTTCGTTCTTTACCGCTTACTGCGCGGACAACATACCATTTTTTGTCCATTGATATTACTTGTTTTACAAGTCTTTAGTAAAAAATATTATAGACAAGACTCATTATATTTGAAAATGAGATGTCCATTACATAAATGAGGAGTGCTATGATTAAGGAAGCAACCATTACTACTACTGTGCTGGACTGAAGTTCGTTCCATTTAGGCCACGAAACTTTATGTACCATCTCGTCATAAACGACTTTTAAATAATTTCTAATTTTTTTCATTGTGTATAAAATTGTCAGAAATGAAAAATAAACTTACATTTCAATGATTTATAATTTCAACTGTAAGCCTATTGCATTTTCAATCCCTTATATATATGTTTTGACAATTAATTGTATAACTCAACTTGCAGGGGTGGAGAGACTCGAACTCCCGACACCCGGTTTTGGAGACCGGTGCTCTGCCAACTGAACTACACCCCTTAAGCATGCCATTGAGTGTGACCCAATGGCATTATTATGTTAAAAATTATTCAATAATTTCGGTTACTTGACCTGCGCCAACCGTGCGTCCACCTTCACGAATTGCAAATCGCAATCCTTGACCGATAGCAACTGGATAAATTAACTCAACATTGATTGTTACGTTGTCGCCGGGCATTACCATATCAACGCCTGCTGGTAGTTGAATTGTTCCAGTGATATCCAATGTACGGATGAAAAACTGTGGGCGATAGTTGTTATGGAATGGAGTGTGACGACCACCTTCTTCTTTTTTCAAGATATACACTTCAGCTTTAAATTTGGTGTAAGGCTTGATAGTGTTTGGGTGTGCGATAATTTGTCCACGTTTAACATCTTTCTTGTCGATACCGCGAAGTAATAAGCCGACGTTATCACCAGCTTCACCACGGTCAAGAATTTTACGGAACATTTCAACACCAGTAACAACACTTTTTCTGTTTTCGCCAAGTCCAATAATTTGAACTTCGTCACCAGTTTTTACTACACCTGTTTCGATACGACCAGTAGCAACTGTTCCACGACCTGTAATTGAGAACACGTCCTCAACGGGCAATAGGAAAGGTTTGTCAATAAGGCGTGTTGGAAGTGGAATGTATGAGTCAACAGCATCCATTAATTCCATTATTTTTTCTTCCCACTCTGGCTCGCCATTAAGAGCGCCTAATGCTGAACCGCGGATTACTGGGGTGTTGTCTCCGTCAAATTTATAGAAACTAAGTAGTTCTCGAATTTCCATTTCAACTAATTCTAGCATCTCTTCGTCGTCAACCAAGTCAACTTTGTTTAAGAAAACAACAATACTTGGAACGTTTACCTGACGAGCTAAAAGAATATGCTCACGAGTTTGAGGCATTGGACCATCGGTTGCGGCAACAACTATAATAGCACCGTCCATTTGAGCAGCACCAGTTACCATGTTTTTAACGTAGTCAGCGT
>DAOSIN010000207.1:0-4135 GCA_035366675.1 Salinivirgaceae bacterium
GTCCGAGTTTGTCCATGCTCCACGATAAGGTCATGGCTCCGTAGCGACTAACACGACCAAACGTTGGACGCAAACCCGTTACTCCGCAAACTGTTGACGGAGAGATAATTGAACCCCACGTTTCTGAGCCGATTGAAAATGCTACAAGTCCAGCTGCGGTTGCACTTGCTGAGCCTGCCGATGAGCCGCTTGAGCCACGTTCGGTATTCCATGGGTTTCGTGTTTTCCCGCCAAACCAAACATCGCCCATTGCAAATTCGCCCAAAGAGAGCTTTGCAACTAATATTGCCCCTGCGTTGTCTAACTTTTCAATTATGGTTGCGGTGTTTTTAGCTATTTGGTCTTTATAAATCGGTGAACCCCAAGTAACAGGATAGCCCTCTAAAGCTAACATGTCTTTTACTCCGTATGGAATGCCATGTAAAATTCCTTTGTACTTTCCGTTTGCAATCTCATTATCAGCTATGGCTGCCTGTTGTAGAGCATGTTCTTCTAGTAGTGTTACAACACATTTTAGCTCCTTGTCGTACCTTTTTATCCTGTCTAAATAGATTTTAGTTAACTCGGTGGCTGTTATTTTGCGCTCTTTTATCAGTGATGATAGTTCTGAAACAGTATAGAAGCAAAGCTCCTCAAGGTTTTCAGGTAGAGTTATATTTTTGGGTATATTGTAATTGTTAGTTTTTTGTTGAACATCTTGTATATAACCATACGGAATAGGGTTAAATATAGCAGTGGGAGCGAGGGAGTTAGGAATATCATATGAGTGAATCTCTTCATATTTCTGCGTTGCTTCGGTTAATCCCGAAATCATGGAGTCGCGTTCGCTTTCAGTAAAATTAAGGTTGAACAAACTTTCAGCCATTTCGATTTTATGGTTAAAACTGTTGGAGTTTTTCCATTGATAAATATTTATCGTTACCGAAAGAATTAGTATTAAAGCTAAAATTGCCAATAAAAGATTTTTTGTTCTCATGGTGATTAGATTTTAGAATTACGTAGCCAATATAATACATTTTTCTCGATTTGCAATATAGTAGAGACGGAGCATGCTCCGTCTCTACGTTGAAAATGTAACCCACGTTAAACAATTAACAATCAGCAATTTGAACATGAAAAACACGGATTTGGCGGGTAATCACAGATTGAATATAAGGGCAACCCTTGTGGTTGCCCAAATCTTAATCTTCCTTAACTTCTTAATGGTTTAACAGTTGAGTTAAAAGTTTGTAAAGCTAATAGTCATTTACCTATATTGTTTAATTTATCTTTATCTTGTTAGTAATGAGGTGGTTAAAAATATAGATCACGCTTTCCTGCCTTGATTTGTTTTAATCTGTCGGTAATTTCCGCCAAGTTTTTTTGCTCTTTAAGTTCGGTTGCTAATGTTTTTTCAATCAGTCGCCAGCCCTTATCGTAGGTCTCTTTTGGTGCGTAGTCTTCTAAATATTCGGCAAGAGTCATAAGGGCGTTTGGAGTACAAAAGCGTTTTATAAAACCTGGTACAGAAAATTCCATAAAGTGCTCTCCTGTACGGTTTAACCGATAACAAGCCGTGCAAAACGATGGAATATTATCTTTTTCAATAAGTTCGTCAATAATTTCGTTTAACGAACGGTTGTCGTTAATGGCAAACTGCTCGCGATTTAGGTTTTGTTTTTCGTTTTTGCTTTCTTGGTAGCTTCCCAACTCCAATTTTGTTCCGCCATCAATTTGTGACACTCCAAATTCGAGAACCTCGTCACGAACAGCGGCACTCTCTCTGGCAGTTAAAATAAGACCTGTATAAGGAACAGCAAGACGAAGTATAGCGATTATTCTTGCTAAATCCTCGTCAGAGACCGTATATTCAGGTTTTACTTTCATTGAACTTGCATTTTTAATTCTTGGAAACGAAATTGTGTGTGGTCCAACGTTATAGCACGCTTCTAAGTGGTTAGTGTGCCGAACTAAGCTCATAACCTCGAAACGCCAATCGTATAAACCAAAGAGTGCGCCAATTCCAACATCGTCAATACCAGCTTCTTGTGCTCTATCTAATCCTGTAAGACGATATTCGTAATTTGCCTTTTTGCCTCCCAAGTGATACCATTTGTACGCTTCAGGGTGGTAGGTCTCTTGAAAAACCTGATATGTTCCTATACCAGCTTCTTTAACAGTTCTGTAACCCTCTATCTCTAAGGGTGCTGCGTTGATATTTACTCTGCGAATTTCGCCGTTGCCTTTTTTAACTCCATAAACCAATTTTACAGTATGTGCGATATATTCGGCATCATATTTAGGATGTTCGCCATAGACTAAAATTAGTCGTTTTTGACCGTTATCTTCAAGAGCCTCAACCTCTTTGACTATCTCTTCGTCGGTCAGAGTTAAGCGTTTTTGTTTGGTGTTGGCAGTTCTGAAACCGCAATATGAGCAGTTGTTAGTACAGTGATTTCCAATATATAAAGGTGCAAAAAGTACAATTCTGTTACCGTAAATTGTATTTTTTATGGTACGCGCTCCATTTTTTATTGCTGCTATTGATTCAGGGTCATTGGCTGCAATTAGTATAGCCACCTCTTCGAGATTTAAGCGGTTTTTTGCCAATGATTTTTTAATTATTTCGGCAACTTTCTCGCGTGTAGGGCGGGCTGAATTAATATATTCCCATATTTCGTCTGGTTCAATAAATGGTTTCATTGGTTCGTCGGGAATTCTGTATTTTTCTGGTGTGAATCTCATGTTGTGTTATTTATTGTGTTAAGATAATGTAATTCAATGTCTTATGCTGTTGTGCGTAAGGTTCAAGAGTTTTGGATTTTTATAAGATTATATGAAACAAAATGTCTTGTAATCAGCCACTTACTTGTTAAGTTTGTGTTTTAGTCTCTGTTTCAAGCGATTTCAGTGTGGCTGATTTGATTTGTAAGCCTTGCAAACGCCCGATTTGACCGGTAAGTGATCCGATATCGTCTGTGCTTCCCTCAAAAATAAGTGTGATTACGCTGATTCCCTTGCTTGGCAAAGGAACTCCTTGTCTTCCGATAATGATGTTGGAGTGTCGCGAGATAATCTCGTTTAGTTGTGTAGCAGATGATCTGTCCTTAATAAGGATTATGGCTGCGCCTATTCTCTTTTCCATTAGAAACCTCCTTTGGATTAGTATTTAGTTATTTAATTCTCTTTGGTTACAGATAATTACCGTTAACTTCAGAGTTTATTTCAAAGATATCCTCAATTTTATTGGGATTAAAAAATCTTTCAATATTTGTTCTAACTTTGCAAAATCTGTACCAACCTAATATTCAGTTGGCGTAATAATATAACAATTTAAATCAATTTTTGTTGAAACTAACTTTTGGACATAAAAATGGAATTATTGGAACACTTTTGTTTCATGTCGTTTTATTGTCCATTGCTTTGGTGTCTGAAGTGAAACAAAATCCCCCAGTTACATTTCATGTTTTGGTTGATGAGGATATGCTTGATGAAACACCAGAAGAGGAGCTTGAGCGCTTGAAAGAGGAGCTTTCAAGGGAGTTGGAGGAATTGTATGAACAATTGGGAGGGGAAGAGATTAGAAATATTGCGGTAAACAGAGACTATGAAGAGCTGAAGGCTGCAGAATATAAGGCGACAAAGTACAAATCAACAATGACCGATGAGGAGTATGAACGGGAAATTGTCCGAAATGCTTTGAACCAAGAGGAGTTTGAGAAGTACGTTGAGAATAAACCTGTTTTCGAAGAAGAAGTGTATGTGCCGGAAAAGAGAGAAAAGAAAGAGAAAGAGAAACCTCAAAAAACTGCGTATAAAGGACCTGCAACAGTTGTTTATTATTTGACTGGAAGAACATCAATTTATCTTGATATTCCGGTTTATACTTGCGAGGGGGCTGCCAAAGTTACTGTTAACATAGAAGTTGCTCCTGATGGTAGCGTAATTAAAGCTGTTGTCGATCAAAGTAACTCTATTTTTGCGACAGAATGTTACACTAAAGCAGCAACCGAAAGCGCTAAAAGAGCTTTTTTCTCGGCAGTAAGTAATTCAAAAGGAAATCAAAGCGGAAGTATTGTGTATCACTTTGTCGCACAGTAAGGGAAATTTGAAGGTAATACCGATTGGACATACACTATAGTCCAAACTTCGCTAT
>DAOSIN010000208.1:0-4114 GCA_035366675.1 Salinivirgaceae bacterium
TGTTGTGAGTTTTCATAAAATCTATCTTCACCTGCATATAGAAATAGTAAAAAGTTAACGTATCCTCTCATTAGTTGTCCATATATTTCGCTCGTTATCCCGTGATGTTGGGCAACTAATTGCAGCATTTTCTCACCTATAGCTATTGTATGTGCTAGCATTTCTTTCTCAGATTTAACGACCACATATAAACTATCAGTTTCTCTACCATACTCTTCAAAATTGCTAACATGTACATTCGCATCCTTTATTTTATGCGTATCTGATGAATTTTCAATTATGGCTTTTATACTAATTATACAAGTATCAATATAAGCTTTGCTTTGCTTATAATCGCTTTCGTCTCTTGAGTCAACTAAATTCCGGACACTAAAGCGTGCAGAAATAAATGATTTTTCAGCTAATTGAACTTGTTGAGCGTCGTGTGTATATTTTGAATATTGCTTTATTCCAAAATATCCTACAAACGCTGTAATAGTTAACAACGTCATAAAGACTCCAATAGTCAATCTTAATTTTGTGCCAATTTTTAAATTTTCTATTTTCATAATGTGTAAGTTAAATATATTTTAAATATTATAATTGTATGTTTTAAAAAGACTTGCAAAATAAGTGCCGATAATTTAAACACTCATTCAATTATTTATCGTTATTGACGAAATGTCTATATATTTATGTAAAAAACGAAACCATCGATTGAACCTGCTAAATTAAGTAATTAATGGTTATTTAAAAAATAATTATCTAAATAATAATTTAAAAACTGAAAAAAAACTCTTTTGATTATTGTTTTGTAAAGCATGGACACACTTTGCAAAAGTTCGCGAACAAAACATAGTGTAGTAGCTTTGACAGGTTCAGCGACCAAGAACATAAGAGACGGAGCATGCTCCGTCTCTACAGTATTCTAACTTTCTGTTTACTAATTTCTAGTTGCTAATTATGCAGCTTTAAGTTTAGATAAATCTGCCTTTTGTAGTTTTTCTTTTGCGTAACTTATTGTAACTGTCATGGATTTCTTTCGGCTTGAAGGTAATTCAAACATTGCGTCAATCATAATTAATTCACAAATTGAACGCAAGCCACGTGCTCCTAATTTGAATTCAATAGCTTTTTCTACAATATAATCAAGCACCTCATCTTCAAACGTTAACGTAATATCGTCCATTGCAAACAGCTTGATGTACTGTTTTGTGATAGCATTTTTTGGTTCTGTAAGAATCTGACGTAAAGCTGTAGCATCTAATGGTTCGAGATAGGTTAATATTGGTAAACGACCGATTATTTCGGGTATTAAGCCATAGCTTTTGAGGTCTTGAGGTGCAACATATTGCATTAGGTTTGTTCTGTCTATTGGATCTGTCTCCATTATTGAATTAAATCCAACTACGCTTGTATTCAGACGTTGTGCTATTTTACGTTCGATACCGTCAAAAGCTCCGCCACAAATAAAAAGAATATTATTTGTATTAACAGCTATCATTTTTTGTTCAGGGTGCTTACGACCGCCTTGTGGTGGAACGTTAACCATTGAGCCTTCAAGCAGTTTAAGCAATCCTTGTTGAACGCCTTCGCCGCTCACATCGCGCGTGATTGAAGGATTATCGCTTTTACGTGCTATTTTGTCTATCTCGTCTATAAATACAATTCCACGTTCGGCGGCTGCAACATCGTAGTCTGCTGCTTGCAACAGTCTGGTTATAAGGCTTTCGATGTCCTCTCCAACATATCCTGCTTCGGTCAAGACGGTTGCGTCAACAATGGCAAACGGGACTTGTAGCATTTTTGCTATCGATTTTGCCAACAGCGTTTTTCCTGTCCCTGTGGGTCCTACCATTATTATATTCGATTTTTCGATTTCAATACCATCATCGGTACTTTGCTGCACCAAACGTTTATAGTGGTTATATACTGCAACCGAAAGAAATTTTTTCGCATCGTGCTGACCAATAACATATTGGTCTAAGAACTCTTTTATTTGCTTGGGCTTGAGAAGTTTGATATTTTCAATTTTAAAGGAGCTGTTTTTTTTACTTTCTTCCTCTAATATGGAATATGCTTGCTCAATACAGAAGTTACAAATATTACTATCTATACCTGTCAGTAGTAGGCTTACTTCTTCATCTTTTCGTCCGCAAAATGAACATCGTTTCATTATTTCTGTTCCTTGTTTTTATTTCTTTCTAAAACTTCGTCAATCATGCCGTACTCCATTGCTTCTTTGGCTGTCATCCAGTAGTCGCGTTCGCTGTCTCTTGCGACTTTTTCGTACTCGTTTCCGCTGTGATTTGCGATTATTTCGTATAGCTCGCGTTTAAGTTTAAGTATCTCTTTTACAGTTATTTCCATATCATCTGCCTGACCCGATGCGCCTCCCATAGGCTGATGTATCATTACGCGGCTGTGAAGTAAGGCTGAACGTTTTCCTTTTGCTCCAGCGCATAGAAGAACTGCGCCCATGCTTGCTGCCATTCCTGTGCAAATGGTTGCAACATCTGCGGAAATAAATTGCATTGTATCGTAAATGGCAAGTCCTGCATGTACGCCACCTCCAGGTGTATTAAAGTAAATTTGGATGTCTTTTGTAGGATCGGTTGATTCTAAAAACAGTAATTGAGCTTGAACAATATTTGCTACGTAATCGTCTATTGGAAGCCCCAAAAATATAATTCTGTCCATCATTAATCGTGAAAAAACGTCCATACTGGCAACGTTTAATTGACGCTCCTCGATAATTGTTGGCGATATATAATTGCTTACAATTGAGGTGTAACGGTCATACGTCATGCTGTTTATTCCATGATGTTTAACAGCGTATTTCTTAAATTCATTTTGAGGAAACATATCTTTTGGTTTTATTTATTAAAAAAATCATCTGCAGAAACAACTGTTTCTTCTACATTTACTATCTCTTTAAGTAACTCAAGTACTTTTTGTTCGGCGGCTAAAGAGAAATAATGACCATATGCATTTTCTTTTTCACTAAGTCTCTTTATAGCCATTTGAGTGAGAGTTTCATCTGGAAGATCTGTTATATTGTAATGCATAAATGCCCTTTTTTGCTCTTCTTTAACTGTTTCAATTACATCGCTTTCTTCTATTTTAAAGTCGTTATCGATTGCAATTTTATCAACAATTATTCTCCACTGAAATACTTTTCGGTAATTATCCCACAACTCTTCTATTCTATCCTCTGCTACTTTTTCTGTATCAACTAACCAGCGTTTTAAAAATTCTTCGGGCAGTTTTGGGTCTATTTTCTCAATCAAATATTTGGTTGCTGTCTCTAAGAACTTTGACTCTTGACTATAATGGTTAGATCGTTCAATTTCTGCAAAAATAGCTTCTCTGAATTGCTCTTCGGTTGTTATCTCTTTCCCCGGATAAACTTTTTCAAATAGCTCAGCACTTATCTCGGCTTTAGTTAATCTTTTAATTTCTAAGATAGTAGCTTCAAAGTCGCAATCGAGTACCTCAGCGTCTTCTTTATCTATCTTGAGCATTGCGGCAATTTCAGTTGCATTTTTTACTGCTTTCTTTGGGTTAAATATTACCTTTTCATCTTTTTTCTTGCCAATAAACTTCTTCTTCGATTTAGAATCCTCAATACTTTCGATTCTTATATATGTTGATTCGTTAACAATTCCGCTCTCTAAAATCTTTCCTTCACTATCTAATTGCCTTACGCTACACATAATCATGTCACTTTCAGCAATCTCTTCAACGTCGTCTAATGTGCCGTTTCGCATTGCTATATTATTGACCGTATCATCGATATACTCTTTTGTAATATCGATTTTGTAGTATGATATTTTGTTTCTCTTTGAAAGTTTAACTTCAAATTGAGGTCGTAACCCTAAGTCGAATACAAAGTTAAGATCATCAGAATTATCCAAGCTTTCAATTTTGTCAGTTTTATCCAAATTCATTAGAGGATCACCCAAAATTTCAATTTCCCCTGTTTTCAAGTACTCTGAAACCGACTGAGAGACAAGCTCCTGTATTTCATGCGCTTTAACACTATTTCCGTACATTCTTTTGATGTGTCCATAAGGCACCATACCCTTGCGAAAACCCGGTATGTTGAAGCGGCTGGCATTTTTGCGAAATGCGC
>DAOSIN010000209.1:0-4111 GCA_035366675.1 Salinivirgaceae bacterium
AGATAATCAACATCTTGCTTAATGTTTTTCTTCGCCTTTCTTGTTAATTTATAATACGACATCTGCTGTAGGACATCAACAGATTCCTGCAAAATATTAATCCTTTGATCTCCTTCAGATAAAATCAAACGCAATTTTTCGTATAAGTTTTCTCTCTGTATTTTCATTAATTCAAGATATGTAAAATATAGCATGCAAATACCGTGCTTGTTTTACTTTTATGCTACTTTGTCATCTAAGTTGCTGTTTTTTAGTGAAATATTAATTCGGTAAGTAGGTTTTGGCAGTTATAATTATTTAAACATCAAACTAACTATTGATGCTCTATCATCATCGGTTAGTTTGTGGACATACCCTCCGGCACGGTTTTTATTCAGACCATTGATAATTTGTTGTTTGTGTTCTGTTGTTATGTTTCTCCACGGGAGCGAGGTTGGGCTACCAATTGAGGAAAAGAACTTTTCTAATAACTCAATGGTTTTCACTGTGTCTGGTTGGTTGAAAAGATATGTACCGAGTTGAGATATCTTTTTGTCAAGATGTTTGGCATGGTGTTTTAACCAAGCTGGCAAGACTATACTCAGGCTGGCACCGTGGGCTATATCGAACTGAAGACTTAGCTCGTGACCTATACTATGTACACCCCAATCTCCATAGCTGCAGCAAATTTCGGTAATTCCGTTAAGAGCACAGGTTGCGGCTAACATAAGGTTAAATCTGTAGTCGTAATTTTTAGGGTCAGATATCGCCAGAGGTCCGTAGTACATAGCTTCTGTAATAATCGAGGATACAAACCTTTTAGTAAGAGTCGGCATACCTGTTCCAAACCACGCCTCTATTGCGTGAGCAATTGTATCAACCACGCCGTAGGCTGTCTGTTCAACCGATACTGTGGTTGTAAACTCAGGATTTAGAAACGAGTGTTTGGGAAAAATTAAGGGGTCAGTTAATCCTATCTTTTTACCTGCATTTTGACTTTGAATTACTGCTGAACAGTTCATTTCGCTTCCGGTAGCTGCCAATGTTAATACCGATATTATTGGTAAAGCTCTGATTGCTTTTTGTTTACGAGTCATTACTAACCAAGGGTCTAACTTTTCGGGAACGCAAATTGATACTATTTTGGCAGCATCTATTACGCTACCTCCGCCAAGTGCTACAATGCACTCAACCGATTTTTCTATTGCAATTTGCTGTGCCTCAACGACTTGTTCTACTGTGGGATTTGGCTTAACTCCGTTGTATTCAAAAACCTCAATATTGTGATTAATTAACTTGTTCTTTATCAAATCAACGTAGCCGTATTTTGTAGTTGACGTTCCACCGTAGATCAGCAGAGCGGTTTTACCGTATTGAGCAACAGTCTGTTCAAAATCATCAAGGACATCTTTTCCAAAATGAACATTAACAGGGTTGTATATTTTGAAAATTTCCATTTACTTATAGTTTTAATCAATTGTTATTCAGTGTTTAATCTTTTTCAATCTATATAGATAGTACCTTTTAAATATGTTTTTGCTCGACCACCAATAATTACCCTCTCTCCTCTGTTTTCGCAAAATAGTTCGCCTTTTCGTTCAGAAATTTGTGTGGCAGAAAGTATGTTCTTGTTAAGTCTTTTTGCCCAAAACGGAATTAGCGAGCAGTGAGCCGAGCCTGTTACAGGGTCTTCTAAAATAGAGGCTTGCGGTGTAAAAAATCTTGAAACAAAATCGCAGTTATCGCCTTTGGCTGTAACAATAACGCCTCCAGGGTCAAGATTTATTTGGTCAAAAAATTGTCTGTCGATTTTTATATTTTTAACATCGCTTTCGCTCTTATATACGAGCAGATAGTCACGTGATTTTAACACCTCTTCGGGTTGAATATTGAGTGATTGTTTAATAATTGTTGGCAGATTTTCCGGCTGTGGCACTCTTGCTGGGAAATCTAATTTGTAGTATTCTCCCTTGATATCAACAGTCAAGTCTCCATTTAAAGTCTCAAAAACGATACTCTCTTTTTTACATCCTATAATTGTTTTTAAACAGTGAGCTGTTGCTAATGTTGCATGACCACATAAATCCATTTCAATATCAGGTGTAAACCACCTCAAATGGATTTTCTCTCCTTTATCGACAAAAAAAGCAGTTTCTGCAACAGCGTTTTCTTTTGCTATTTTAAGTAAAATCTCGTCAGACAGCCATTCGTTGAGAGTAACAACACAAGCAGGATTGCCACCAAACAGTTTATCTGTAAAAGCGTCAATCTGAAAACATTGCAGTTGCATTATTTAGCTTTTGAATATAGTTTGTTATTCTTCAATAACGATTCCTGAAATAGAATCGCAGATTGCACCAGTTACACTTGCTAATGTGTTAACACGGTTCGTGACTTTTAAATATCCTAAAAAAGCAAAAATTAGGGCTTCTTTATATTCTATTATATTTTTTTCGGGTATAACTAATTCATGTTTACATAATTCTTGTAACCGATTTATTAAAAATGTATTGTAAGTACCTCCACCGGTTATGAGTATTTTTCCTTTTGGAAATTTAGAAACGGCATTGGAAATTTGAATACAAATATGTTCGACATAAGTCCGCAACATATCGTTTACATTGATATCGTTTACCTCAATTAATGGATTTACATACTGCTCCACCCATTCGCGTCCCAAAGATTTTGGGGGTTGTTTGGCATAATATTCCAGTAAATTTAATCTTTTCAAAACCTCTGCATTTGTGTTTCCAAGTGAGGCTTTTTTGCCTTCTGCATCATATTTTAATCCAACGCTTTGAGCGATACCATTAAGAACAATGTTCACAGGAACAATGTCATAAGCAATTCTGCCATTGTCGCTTGCATATGAAATATTGGCAAAGCCACCCAAGTTTAGACATAATTCATAGTCAGAAAAAAGTAAATGGTCTCCAATTGGAACTAAGGGTGCACCTTGGCCTCCTCGAAAAATGTCTAATCGCCGAAAATCGTAGATAGTTTTAATGCCCGTTTCTGCATAAATAGCCGAACCGTCTCCAACTTGTACTGTTATGTTTTTGTCAGGGCTATGAAAAACGGTGTGACCATGTGAGGCTATAAAAGCAATATCTTTTTTATCCAAACGATGCTTTTCGATAAAAGAGTTTATTTGTTTACCAATAAATTGTCCAAATTGGTTGTTCAGTAGTGAAAATTGGTATGCATAAAAATAATGCATATATAATAGCTTAAAATACCAATCGTTTGAATAGCTGATGGTTTCTGCTTCGATGATTTCAAATTTTGGTTTATTATCTTCTTCCCAAAAGCTACATAAGGCTACATCTAAGCCATCGAGTGATGTCCCTGACATTACTCCTATACAATAGGTTTTCTTTCTATTCATTTTGCATCTCTTTTATAAACTTAATTTCTTGTTCTGATATGTTCCCCACGTTATCGGATACAAAAATTTTTAAGACGTGCTCTCTACCTTTGGGAAATTTAGAATCAAAAGTATATTCTAATAAATCGTTTTTGGCATCATAATCAAATAAAACCCACTGGTTATCTATAAAACCGTTGTATCTTTTTATGCCGCTCAAGTTATCAATAATTTTTATTTTTATTGACTTTTTTGAGGTAATATTTTCATTATTTTTGATATTAATAGGAATAATAGTTGGTGCAACTGTGTCGTAAGCTATTGATATATCGGTAAATACCCTGGTTTTACCGATAATTTCATTGTTGCTTACAGTAGGTTTTGTGTCGATCGAAGTTGGTTCTTCTTTAGAACAATCAACCAAAACAACTTTGTCTGATAACTCTACTGGTATTGATAAGTTTTTTAGCACAATTTCGATGGGTCTATGTAAAGGAACGTTCGGATTTCCTATTCGATACACAGGTGCCTCTATATTAGCCTTTTTAGATAAAACAAAATAGTTGAACAAAACGGTATCGTAAATGGCATCAGCAGGTGTGGTTATTTTTAATACGCTGTCTTCAAATAAGTTAGGGCTGTTTGGTGTAAGCTTTTGAATATATGCTTGTTCGCGATACTTTTTAGAAACTTTTTCTGAACCACAAACTACAAATTTAACTGTTGAACGATTTTTATAGCTGTCGTATGCTGTTATTTTGACGT
>DAOSIN010000210.1:0-4108 GCA_035366675.1 Salinivirgaceae bacterium
AATTGTAGGGATCTTCCTGGCCAATCACCATATCTGTCATCGTTACATAACATTCCGAGAGCTAAATTTGCCCTTATTTTTTGTCTTGGATCTAATGCCATTCTTCCTCCTGCCTGCACAACAAACCTAATGGCTTGAGGATTAATCCATACATGTTCGGTTAGTCCTCCAGGTTTTCTTATGCCCACATCCCCCATGAAATTAGTTGCCCCCATACCAACATATCCTTCATACCTAAGCCTTTTCCAATTATATATTTGGGCTGATGAATAACCATACAGCAATATTATAATTAATGGGGTAAGAAACAGGACTCTTTTTATTTTAAATGATTGCATATCAGTGTACTTCTTTAGTCAATTTGTTAAAAATAAAGCCAAAATAATTTAAAACTTGGGCAATCCTTTACGACCAGTTCTCATCTTATATGACAGGGTAATAACAGTAAACATATAATAGTCATCATCAAGAGAGTTTCCACGTTTATCGTTGGGACCAACCGAGTAAGGATTCCCATTTTCGTCAGGTAGTCCGGGGTTAACTAAATATTGCGCAATTGGATCGGTAAAAAACTCTGTGCTTACGTAGTTGCGACTAACATCATCAATATAGTCAGTAAAAGTAAAACGCCCTCCATATTCTAAACCGATAGAAAATTTTCTGTTTATAGGATAACGTGCTCCTATGCCAAATGGTATTGCAACTTGTACTCTTTTATATGGTTTTCTTGTTGGAATTACGTGTTGCCCTTCTGTTCCGATTGCTCTAAGGTTGTACCACTTTCCATCATAAGCTTTCCCTTGTGGATTAAACCAAAAGAGTCCTACGCCAGCAAAGACGTAAGCGTTTATAGGTAAGGATTTGATAGTTTGCCAACTAAAAAACTTGGCTCTTCGTTTTGGTGCTCTACGTCCAAATTTTTCTTTTAAAAAGTGATACTCAGCATAAGTTGAAAACTCGATGATTGGCGAGCGGAAATTTAGATTTCTACGTTTGCGAAATTCATTGTTTGACCACTTGTCGTCTCCGCGTAAGTAACCAAATGACAGTGAGACTCCTGCAGCTAAAGGTTCCAATATTTTGTATCTACCACCAACAACTATCAACGGTCGTGTTGCAGACATGTCCAAGTCCATTAGCCAGTGAGTGTCCTTACCTCCCCCCAAGTCTCCCATAAAGTTTGTGCTTCCAATCCCAGCAAAAACGTCATATCTCTGGCGTTGCCATGCATTACGTTGTCCAAAAGTTACTGAAGCGGATATTAGTGTTATTCCTATTAAGAGAATTACTCTGTTCATTTTTTTACTTTGTAGTTATTTTTAATATTTTTAACATTAAATAAGCGTAATGATTTGACAAAGCATTGCTTATAAAAAATATCAAACATTACGAAAATGCAAATTAAACCGTAAAAATAGACATATTTTTATATACTTTCAAATTCAGATATGAATATTTGCATTTATTATTGATTTTTAACCATACATTTTTGAGTAAACGCTTAATTTCTTTTATCAATGCCCCACATTAATTTATTTCGTAATGTATGAAAAAAGTGATGGTCTGGTAGTTGTGCTATATCAAGGGTAAAGTCGGCTGCACGGACTTTAAATTTTGTATGGGTCGGTACTTGTATGTTGCGGTTGTCAAATGTTGCGACATGGAGATCGTTTCTACCTTCAATTACTATTTCTATCAACGAGTTTTTTTCTATTACTAAGGGGCGAACTGTTAAATTGTGAGAGGCTATCGGGCTTAATATCAAACTCTTGCTCTCTGGTACTAATATCGGACCTCCAACACTCATAGAGTATGCTGTAGAACCTGTTGCAGTGCTAACTATGAGACCATCAGCCCAATAAGTGTTTAAAAAATAACCATCAACCGACACTGAGATTTTAACGAGTGTAGATTGGTCGTTTTTTCTTAACGTAAAATCATTTAATGCAAAATTGTATGTGGGTATCTCTATGTCATTAGATAAAACTTCAATTAGTGTTCGTGGTTGGATTTTGTAATTTCCTTTTAGCAAGTTGTCGATCGATTTGCTTATTTCGTATGGAAAAATTTCCGATAAAAATCCAAGTTTACCTGTGTTGACTCCCACGATAGGAATTTGACGATCTTTGACTATTGTCAGAGTCTCTAACATTGTTCCATCTCCGCCAAGACACAGTATTAGTGTGGTATCAGGTGAAAGATCTTCCGATGAACTATAAGTTTGACATTGTATATCAATACCTTTTGCTAATAGCTCTTCATAAAGCATTTTAAAACAAATGAAAGGAGTATTATTTGTTTTTAATAATGCTATCATTGTGTTTACTTGTGGTAAAAAACTATCAGGCAACGATTTTCCAAAAATGGCTAACATTTACAATCTCTTTTGTTACTTCAAAAATAAGATAAAATTTTAAAACGTAGTGCCTAAATGGATATTAAACGAATAGTTTTTATCCATATTTAACGCAAATTCAAATCGGACAACAACATCATAATATGATACAAAATCGATACCCGAACCTAACGACCATAAGATCATATTATTGTTATCAGGCTTTATTTTGTATACATATCCAAAGTCGGAAAACATTGTAGCATAAACTGATAAAAAGGGTTTATTAAATTTGTTGGATGCTATGTATTGGATTTGATAATTACGTTTTTTAAAAAAGTTCCACGACAACTGTTGACGACTACCTATAACGCTCTGTGCTTTCCAAACATTGTCTTCATAACCTCTGAAGTAGTAGTTGTCGCCAATATTTTTTCTTAGCCCTATAGGCGGTAATTTGTCGAAAAATGACTCTCCAAAATATGATGATGAATAGGTTAAGTTATAATCAAACGGAATGTGTATCTGATAGTTAGCCAACAAGTTTTTCCAGCTATTTACGTCAAAGTCAGTTCCGGCTGCTACTGATATTTGCAGTTGTTGCCCTGTGGTTGGGTAATATATATAATTCAGGGTTGAGTATGTAAAATTATAATCGACGTAAAACCAGTTATTTGACTTTGTTTTGTTGCCAAAAAGAGGTGTGCTTACGTGAGGAATAGTATCATTAATATCAAAACGATTGAATGTGCCGAGTAAAGTGTGTGTTATGTTGTGTTCAGGTCTGTAAATCAAGCCACTAATAAAGCGACTCTCTCTGTATCCGTACTTATCAAAATCATGGAATTTATATCGCAAGCTATCTATATCATAAAAAAATGATTTTTGACGAAACAGTGAGGCATCGAAATATAATCCAAGTTTTTGATTGTTTTTGCTAATCATTGGGATGTAGTAGTTTAAGCCGAATTGTTGTCTAAATCCCAATCGACATTTGAAGCCTAGATCCTCTTTTCGTCCTCTGAAATTGTGTTTCATAATCATTACGCCATAGTTAATGCGTTTCCACTCTTCAGAGTGTATAAAGGTTGCTAAATTGCGGTCGGCGTACTCCAATATGGGATAGGGCCAAAAGTACCACCTTTCGGCAACGTAAACATAAATTACGTTTTGACTATTTATAATGGTGTCAACAATTCTAACTTCGTTAAACAAACTTGTGTTGTAAAGGTTCTCTTCGCTACGTTTGAGCCTGTAAAGAAGGTTACTGCTTACGGTATCGCCTTTGCTAACAAGCAGCTCGCGTACTATTACCCAATCTTTGGTAACCTCATTGTTTTCAATTACAATATCTTCAATAATTTGGGCTTGATTAGAAAACGATAAAAACAAAAAAAATAGAGTTATTACTCGGAAGATTGCTTTGTAATACATTAGTTTAGAGCTGTTTATGTCAGGTCAATTGTTAAACATTCAAGTAATTCATTAAGGAGTTGTAACGTTCTCTAATTACCTCTTTCATTGTGTCTTTTTCTTCAAACGTTGCCTTAATGTCGTACTCGTATCTTTCAAAAGTTCTGATAATCGAGGTAAGTTCCGAAGTATTTAGTTTTATTGTAATTGTAAGTCTCATGGAATCAGGTTGAGAAACAACGTACATTGAAAGTATTTTAGCATCGTTACCTTCCACTATTTGAGCTATTTGACTTAGAGAATAGTCGTTAACATGAACTTCAACAACAATTATTCCGCCACTAACATGTGCGTTTATTA
>DAOSIN010000211.1:0-4108 GCA_035366675.1 Salinivirgaceae bacterium
AACAACAATCCTGTTAATCCTCTGTACTACTACTATGACGATCTTACCGACGAACAGTACAAATCGATTGTTCATAAATAATTTCCTGATTTAACGAGGTTTGTGTCTCTTTTCGTTTAAGAGAGTTCACTCAAAGCATTGTTGTATAATAATTTTTATTCACATAACTTTGTGAAATCTGATAATTATAGCTAACCATTTACAAACCCCTTCAAAATGAGAAAGTTACTCATAAAAACTGCCATTACTCTTGCTGCTTTATCCCTATTGGGAATCTCAATTTATGAATTGAATAAGCTATACTCTAATTCTAAAGATAGGCAGCAGTATGTTTCAGATTTAGCCTACTCAAATAATATCAGATTTGGTTTTTTTAACGTCGAAAAATGGAAATCTACGCTAACTGATATTATCATAAAAAAAGTAGATGAGCTTGAGTTTGACGAAAACCTTAAACATACAATGCACACCCAAATTGAAAAGGCTTTGTATGAGTTGATAAATCAAATAGAGATATACTTAAATCAAGATAAACGGCAAGGGAACTGGCTTTTACAAGCTGTTAAAACCGTTGCATACGAGATTGTATTTGATGCCGAAAAGTTTAAAAAACAGGTTCCGCAATGGTCTGCCGAAATCGTTAAATCTATTATTAGTGAGTCGAATAAAACGGAGCTAAAAAACGCGATTTTGCAAAAATTCAACGAGTTTATGGATCAAACCAACTCAACTGACACTGTAAACATTCGCGATATTTTAGCAACAAAATATGAGTTCGATAATTACGATGAATGCGTTACGTGGCTAAATGAGCAAAACAGTGAACTGACAACTATATCGTGGCGTAGAACTTGGGTTATTTTGATTTGTGTGACACTCGTTTTTGTTTCCTATTTTTTTACTCCACAAAATTATAGAAACGGTATTCAATATTATATCGGATTACTGGGTGTTCTTACGTTACTCTTAGGAGGCTTGCTTACTCCTATGATTGAAATAGATGCACGAATTTCAGAAATTAATTTTGAACTGTTAGGCGAGAGTATTGTTTTCTACGATCAGGTGCTGTTTTTTGAGAGCAAAAGTGTGATTGATTTAGTGAAGATACTTATAGAGCACGGCGATGTCCAAACAGCAGCTATTGGCGCATTAGTGTTTACTTTTAGTATTATCTTTCCTACTTTAAAACTGATTGTGTCGGCATTTGCTTATCCATTCCCGAAACAGATATACAGAAACAAAATCACTCGCTTTTTTGCTTTAAAATCGGGAAAATGGTCAATGGCTGATGTTATGGTTGTTGCAATATTTATGTCTTATATTGGATTTAGAAGTCTGATTGGCAGTCAGTTAGACCATTTAAGCAATATTAAAGAGCTAAATATGCTTTCGACACACGAGCACACGGTGTTGCAAATAGGCTTCTTTTTGTTTGCTGCTTTCTGTTTTAGCGGTATTGTGTTTGCGTACTACGTGAGCAAACACTTAAAACAGAATGGCATAGAGTCAGAATAAATTTTATTTCTCCTTGGAATAAATCTGCATTTTATACCTAAACCAAGCATCTGAAGCATCAATAAAGGTGGTGTCTTGACAGGTATATTTTATCAAATAATCGGCATCGGCATTATAAACAATTGTGTCTTGGTTGGGAGTAATAACACCATATCCGAAATTAAAAACATAGCCCACAGGTGCTGAAAAATCCTTGCAAAAGAAATTGTTTCCGCGCTCTAAAAGAGAGTCTCTCATTTTGAATTGTAGCAAAATGGAATTAGGAATATCTGTCTGCGAAACATTTGAAAGATTTATCATATTTCTATACTTAGGGTAGAGTGCTCCTCCTGTAAATATCAATGGTATCCGATAATGGGCAGGCTCGTCCTGTGACACATTTACAGGCAAATAGTGTCCGTGATCCGCAACTATAATAAGCAGCGAATTTTTCCATAATTTTGTGTTTTTTAACTGATCGTAAAATGAACCTAAAACACTGTCAGTAAATGCTATACTGTTTAAATATTTGCCTAGAGTTGTTTCATCATCAAAATTAGAAGTATATGGCACCTCAAATGGCTCGTGAGAACTTAATGTGAAGACACAGTAGAAAAATGGCTCTGTCGCACCAACAACATCGTTAAAAAATCTTTCGACAACAATATCATCTTGTACACCCCACTTCGATGTACGCATATTGTATGGGAAATTGGACTGTTCGATAATCTTCTCAAAACCATTATTGATTAAAAAGCCCTTAAAATTTGCAAAGTCTGAGTTACCTCCATAATAAAACTTAGTGCTATAACCCGCTTTTGTAAAATGACTTACTAAGCGCCCGATATTAGAAAATTTCTCTGGAAATTGCATTATTGAGCTTTGCGGATGGGCTGTGACACCCGAAAAAATAGCTGATAATCCCTTATCACTTCTGTTGCCTGTTGCATAGCAATTTGGAAAGTAATAGCCCTCAGATGCTATTCTTTTTAAATTGGGTATAGCACTTTGACTATCAGCCTCATAATCAAACAAATTAGCCGTAAAACTCTCTAATATAACAAGAATTACATTTGTTTTATGGGTTTTAAAAACCTTTTCAACCGAATTACATTTATACTCAAATCTGTCTAAATGATAGCTTAAAGAGTCGTTCCACTCCACCGCTTTTTTGTTTTCAGGAAAAAAAAGTGTGCTCATAAAATTCCATGAAGCATTGATAGCTGTGTGGTTAAGTTCTTGTTTCTGAGAAAAATATGCACTACTTACGTTAACTCCCGAAACGTCAATACTTCCCCTTGCAAATAGAAAATAAATTGGCAATATTAAAATAGCATTTAATTGCCAAAAGTGACTAAATGTCAACTTAATACGTGGAAAAGTTTTTTTAACAATTACTACTACCCCCCAAATTATTAACGCAATTAACAGAATAAATCCTATCAACTTTAATGTTGATAAAGATGCAACTGCTTCTTTAGGTGTTTTTAAATATTTAAGTACTGAAGAGTCTATTTTAAATCCCCAATAAGTATAAAGTTCTGCATCAATAATTGTTATTAATAGTAATATGATTATTACTATGCTGTATATTGTACGATAAATTAAAAAGCAAGTTTTATTACCTAAAAGGAGGAGAGAAAATAAAACTAAAACAATGCTCGTATAAGCCGTAATAGACAAATCTAAACGAAACCCATAGTAAAATGTTGATAGAATTTCGATTAGTGTATATTCAGAAAAAACAAAGTTTCTTAGAATGAAAATTAGTCTGCATAGCGTAAAGAAAACGATGAATAACAGCAAATTAAAAACTTGATGTTTCCACCATTTAACTGAACCTAAACTTACGGTTTTATGATATAAAAATTTATCGGACATCTAAAAATAAAAAGCCTAACACTCTCTTTTTATTATTTGTATAATTCGTCAATGTGAGTATAAAACTGTGGGTCGTCTCCGATAAATATACCCGTTACTATGCCCTGCGGATCAACTACGATTTTTGTAGGAAAAGCTCGAATACTGTATAACCTTAATATATCTATAGGCTGCTCATTCAATGCGTTAACATTTGTCCAATTTAATTTATCTTCTTCAATTGCACTCAACCACTCGTCATTGTTTTTATCGGCAGCAATTCCTATTATCTGCAAGCCATTAGCCTTATATTTGTTTACTGTCTCAACCAATTTAGGATTGCTTATGCGACAAGGTTTACACCAGCTTCCCCAAAAATCAATAATTAGATAATTTCCTTTAAAATCAGAGAGTTGTACTCTATTATTATCCTTGTCGATTAATGCAAAATCGGGGGCATATTCGCCAACTGCGAGTTCTGGAGTTTCATAAAAATCGCCTGCTAAAAATTTGCCGTATGTTGTATTTTTAACTCTGTCGGTTAACTGATTATACAGCTCTTTAATCTGACTGTTTTCGTAAAACTGTGATATATACATTTTTATAATAAAGGGTGCTATATCATAATCGTTGTTTTTTCTCACAAAATCAGCATAAATATCTATTAGCTTCATATATTCGATTTTGATCTGTTCGTTTAATTCTGGAGTATCCAATCCTCCTATTTGCACATTACGCTTTAGATCAATAATGG
>DAOSIN010000212.1:0-4077 GCA_035366675.1 Salinivirgaceae bacterium
GAAAAGCCATCCTTACAATAGCAACGTTTTGTTTATTAGCCCTTTCAGTCCATTCCCAAACAACCATACAAGGCACAATCCGCGATGAGAACAACAATGTGGTAGCATACGCTTCCGTTGTGCTAATGCGTGCTTCCGACAGCGCAGTAGTTGCGTTTACTATGAGCAACGACGACGGCAAATACAAAGTCGTCTATGACGGAGACAGCCCTGAGCTGTTGCTATCAGTTCACTCGTTCGATGTAAAGCGACAAATCCAAAAGATTGAAAACAGGTCACAAACCGTTGATTTTAAAGTGGAAAGCCAAAAGTTGCTTTTACAGGAAGTAAAAGTAGTAGCGGAAAAAATATCGGCAGGCAACGATACGGTGGATTACTTTGTGAGTAGCTTTGCAAACGAAAGCGATAAGACCATCAACGACGTAATCAGAAAAATGCCTGGCTTGAAAATTGAAGCAGACGGACAAATTACCTACAACGGAAAATGGGTAAAAGACCTCTATATCGAGGGAATGGATATGTTGCAAGGAAACTACGGAATAGCGGTTAACAACATTCGGGCAGAAGATGTAGCTTCGGTTCAGATTTTGGAAAACCACCAAGCGGTAAAAGCATTGCAGGGCAAAGAACGAGGAACGTCACCAGCAATAAATCTAAAATTGCGCGATGCCGCCAAAGGCACATGGAGTTCAAATCTGTCGGCTCAAGCCGGAGGAGTGCCTTTCGCGTGGAACGGAGATATTAACCTGATGTTTTTTTCGCAGAAAAACCAAAATATTTCGTATTACAAAACCAACAACATAGGCAAGGATATAGGTATCGAACTCATATCAGACGGTCAGCGTGAAGGAGGAACCCTCTCTCTAAGACTACCTACCCCGCCCGGTATTGACAAAAGCTACCACTATTTGAACCGCTCGCACGCAACAACTGTAAACCATTTGCGTCAATTAAGCAAAGACAAACAAATAAACGTAAATATCAACTATTTCAACGATACTGAAAATAGGGAAAATACCGATTTTTCGAAATACTATATTTCGGGTGACAGCTCGCTCACGATACAAGAATCGCTATCCTCGAAACTGAGTACCAACAACTTAAACGCATCTGTTAATTACAAGGACAACAACGAACGGTTTTTTCTCCAAAACACATTGGCTACGGCTTTGAGTTTCAACAACGGAATGGGGAACATTCAAAACAACACAGGACTCACCGAGCAAACTCTTGACAGAAACGCCTTTCGTCTGCAAAACGCATTTTCCTACCAACGTTCACGCGGAAAAGGCTCATACAGAATAAAATCTCGTTTTTCACTCTATTCAGAGCCTTACGATTTGTGCATTTCGGACGGTTCCGACACACTCCTTTCACAGTACTACAAGGATGAGGGTATGAAAATGTTAAACTCTTTAACGCTATTTTCTACTACAGTTAATTACCTAAAAATCAATGTAGATGGAAATTTAAACGGCTCATACACGCAAATCAACACACGGTTAGACAGGCAACAAGATGAAGCAGTTAACAATATTTCTGATTTCCGCCCCGAAGTTTTATTAAACCCCTATTTGATTTTTTTCATAAACAGGTTCGAGGCGGTTCTCTCGTTTCCCTTTGGTTTGAAGGGAATTATGCACGACAATAAATCGGCTGACGGAAAGCAAAATGTGGCTTATTTTTCGATTCTACCGTCTCTAAATATCGAAACCAAGTTAGGTGACTATTTTTCCCTTACAACCTATTACGCCTTTCATCGAAACCACCTGCAATCCGAGTATATGCTGCCGGATATTTACTATCTGAATTATCGCACGGCATATCTCGGTTATCCACATATTGGGAAAAGCGATCGTCATAGCGCAAGCATAATGCTCTCATTCAAAGATGTATTCAAGATGCTTTTTGGGTCGTTAAACGTTTCGTATGTTTCGAGTACTTCAAATACAACCGATGACTACAGATACGAAAATTACTTAACCACCATAACACGCCTTCCTATAGGCGTACGGAACGAAGGCGCGCAAGCCGATATGTCAATCGGGAAGGGATTTTACACTTGGAACACTTCGCTCGCGTTGCAAGCCATTACGGGCATTCAAAACGGCAACTACTTGGTTAATAATCAGCTAAATAGAGGAGAATTAAACTACCAGAGCTTTAACTTTCAGGCGAGTTTTGCCCCTGTGCGCTGGTTGGTTTTTCTTTCTAAGAGCGGAGTCTCTTTTTCAGAAAACCGTGTAGATGGCGAAAAAACGGGCAAAAATCTTGTAGTTTGGCACAATCGCACAACTGCCGATTTAATTATTGCCAAACGTTTTACTATCAACCTGCAATTCGACTATTTCCACAATCAACAATACGACAGAGGCAAAGACAAGGTGTTCTTGAATGCCGGATTCGAATACGACATAAAGAGTGTAACGCTCACGCTCAACGTGCTAAACATTTTCGATACACAAGTATATGAAACACTTCTTTTTTCGGGTGTAAACAGTTTCAGACACGTGTACAGTCTCCGCCACCGAACCATGCTGGCGGGCGTCCGATTTAGATTATTTTGATTTTAAAAACATTAACGCTAAATATTTTCTCTATGAAGACAAGAATAATTTACAGCCTGCTGCTATTCTCCCTTTTAGGCACGGCAACACAGACACTTGCGCAAATTATCAGAACTTACGCGATGAGCAAACCAGAATTTGTGATTTTTCATAAAGATATTTCAAAGTTCGAGGTTTTGGACAGCTCGTATATCAACATCACGTATCAGCTTAAATACAAGCCAGATCCGACCAATGCTCAATATATTTTGGAAGATATGATGAGTCTGCAAATCGGACGCAGCCATTCAAAATTTTTTAGTCTGAACATGCACCGCAACGACTCGGTGTGTACAGAAATCTCCAAACGTGAACTGAACCTTCCTCTTAACGAAGTATCGTGGCAGGGATACGAAATTTTCAGAAACATCAAAACTAAAGAATTGACAGTTACCAATCGGGTTCCTTACTCTTCTGTGGTTTACAAATATGTTGAACCGCAACCAGTAGCGAATTGGCAACTTCACCCCGAAACCGATACCGTTTTTAATTACAGGTGTCATAAAGCTACAGTAGAGCTGTTTGGTCGGAACTACACGGCGTGGTACACTACCGATATCCCCACACGTGCAAATCTTTGGAAATTTAGCGGATTGCCGGGATTGATATTAAAAGTTTACGACGAAAACGAAGAATACGTCTGGGAGTGCGTCGGACTGAACCAGAACCCTGAAGCCATTGTGTTATACGACTGGGGCTACAAAGATATGTCGAAAGAAAAATGGCAAGAATTTGAAACTTCGATGTATAAAAATGCCGGACAATTTATCAAGAATTCGGGACATAATGTCGTCGTGGTAGACAATTCAGAAAAAGGTTTCCATTCCGTACCGCTTGATTGGCAGGCAACTTATAATCCAATAGAAGTTAGATAGAAAGTTTAAATAGGGTTTGCTGAAAAAGTCTTATTCTTTTGATTTTAAGTAAATACATGCATTTTACTTTGTTTAAGAGCAAGGCTTTGCTAATATCCATGTAGAAATCCTTGTACTTATGTTTAAATCTAAAACCCAATTAGAAGTCGGAAGACCGAAGTCTGCACTGCCCCTCGCATACCCGCACTCCGCACCACACAACCCGCACCTTGCACAGCGAACCACGCAACCTTGTAGTAATCAGTTTAATCCATGTTATCTGTGTTCCAACTTCTTTTAACACTTCACTTCGGCTTTGCTCAGTACGTAGCGGTTACGCTCAGTGCACCGCTTTATAAACTTTTAACTTTACAAACTTTTAACTTGATATATATCGAAATTAATCCAAAATAGTGTTATATTTGCTCTTAGTGACTTAGTTCCTTTTGACTTAAGCAACATAGTGATTATAAACCATTAAAGTAAAATAAAACAATCAAAATTATGAAAAAACAAACACTATTATTAATTGGACTTTTCTTTTGTGTCTCTTTTGTAAAAGCACAAATTGTTGTTCCTACTCAGGATCAGCTAAAACAGTTTACAAAAACTAAAAC
>DAOSIN010000213.1:0-4075 GCA_035366675.1 Salinivirgaceae bacterium
CCACTGAAATTGATACTAAAACAATTCCAAAAGGACTTTCAGAAGAGACCGTTCGGCAAATATCAAAAATTAAGAACGAACCCGAATGGATGTTGGAGTTTCGCCTAAAAGCCTATCATAAATTTTTAACTATGAAATGTCCCAATTGGGCACATTTAGATATCCCAGAGATTGATTTTCAAGATATTATATACTACGCTGCTCCCAAACAGCAACCGAAATATGAATCGTTAGACGAAGTTGACCCTGTTCTTATAGAGACATTCAACAAATTAGGGATTCCACTTGAAGAGCAGAAAATATTTGCAGGAGTAGCTGTTGATGCTGTAATGGACAGCATATCGGTAAAAACCACATTTAAAACAACTCTTGCCGAAAAGGGGATTATCTTCTGTTCATTTAGCGAAGCTGTTCAGCAGCACCCCGATTTGGTAAAAAAATATTTGGGAAAAGTTGTTCCTCCGCACGACAACTACTTTGCTGCACTCAACTCGGCGGTATTTAGCGACGGCTCGTTTGTCTATATTCCTAAAGGGGTTCGATGTCCGATGGAGTTAAGCACCTATTTTAGAATAAATGCCATAAACACAGGTCAGTTCGAGCGCACACTGATTATTGCCGACGACGACTCATACGTCAGCTATCTTGAGGGTTGCACTGCTCCAATGCGCGACGAAAATCAGCTACACGCCGCAGTAGTAGAGATATTTGCCGAAGAGAGAGCTTCGGTTAAATACTCTACCGTTCAGAATTGGTATCCGGGCGATAAAAACGGAGTAGGTGGTATTTACAATTTCGTTACAAAACGCGGTATATGTCGTGGCGAATCATCAAAAATATCGTGGACGCAAGTCGAGACAGGCTCAGCAATTACATGGAAATATCCCAGTTGCATTTTGAAAGGCGACAACAGCGTAGGCGAGTTTTACTCAGTTGCTGTAACAAACAATTTTCAACAAGCCGACACAGGAACAAAAATGATTCACCTTGGGCGAAACACCAAAAGCACAATAGTTTCAAAAGGAATTTCGGCAGGAAAGAGCCAAAACAGTTACCGAGGATTAGTAAAAGTTTCCAAAAAAGCCGATAATTCCCGAAATTTCAGCCAATGCGACTCGCTATTACTCGGAGACCAATGTGGTGCACACACTTTCCCATATATTGATATTCAGAACGATACATCAATAGTTGAGCACGAGGCAACAACATCAAAGATTGGTGAAGATCAGCTCTTTTATTGCAACCAACGAGGGATAGATACTGAGGTAGCCATAGGACTGATAGTCAATGGATATGCTCGCGAAGTTTTAAACAAACTACCAATGGAGTTTGCAGTAGAGGCGCAAAAACTATTACAAATAAGCTTAGAGGGAAGTGTCGGATAATTTAATAATTGATAAATATAAAATACACAATATTATGCTCCAAATAAAGGATCTACACGCCAGCGTCGATGGAAAAGAGATATTAAAAGGAATAAACCTGACAATTAAAGCCGGTGAGGTTCACGCAATAATGGGTCCCAATGGCTCAGGTAAAAGTACATTATCGGCTGTGTTAACAGGCAACGAACGTTATCAAGTAACACAAGGCGAAATCAGATATAAAGGCAAGAACCTATTAGAAATGGCTCCTGAAATAAGAAGCCGAGAAGGGATTTTTCTAAGCTTTCAGTATCCTGTAGAAATTCCCGGAGTTAGTATGGTAAATTTCATGAAAACCGTTGTAAACGAACATAGGAAATATAAAGGCTTGGACCCAATTTCCGCCTCCGATTTTTTAAGACTAATGCGCGACAAAAAGGAGTTGGTTGGAATTGACAGCCAATTAACAAGTCGTTCTGTGAATGAGGGCTTCTCTGGCGGTGAGAAAAAGAAAAATGAGATATATCAAATGGCAATGTTGGAACCTACGCTTGCTATTTTAGACGAAACCGACTCAGGGCTTGATATTGATGCTCTTCGTACAGTGGCAAACGGCGTTAATAAATTAAGAACTAAAGATAACGCAACTATTGTTATCACACACTATCAGAGGCTGTTAGACTATATCGTTCCGGATTTTGTACACGTTCTCTATCAAGGAAGCATTGTTAAAACAGGCACAAAAGAACTTGCTTTAGAGTTAGAAGAAAAGGGATACGACTGGTTAAAATAATCTGTATCAGAGATAATTAGATTATGGAACTTAAACAAAAATATATAGACGCAATAACTAAAACGGTTTCTGAAATCAATAGTGAGAAAAAATCACAACTCAATAATTTCAGAGACAAGGGGTTAAAGCAATTTAAGGAGTTAGGACTACCCGATAAATCGGACGAAAATTGGCTATATACCGACTTATCTCCTGCTTTTGCAACAAACTGGGAGCTAAAACCAAAAGGTTTGCACAGAAAAATAGATATCGAAACCATATTCACTTGCGATGTCCCAAACTTCGACACACATTTAGCTATTGCCTTTAATGGTCAATATTTTGATATTGGAACAGATTTCCCCGAGGGAGTAATTGTTGGAAGTCTCGCAAAAATGTCGGAACAATATCCACAATTAGTTGAAAAATACCTGTTTAAAGCAGCGTCACACGAACAGAGAATGACAAACCTAAATGCAACTTTAGCTACTGACGGTTTTTTTCTATATATCAAGGAGAATGCACATATCGAAAAACCTATACAGATAGTCAACGCAGCATTCGGAAACGAATCGTTTTTTATCAATCAACACAACCTGATTATCGCCGAAAAAAACAGCTTTGCACAAATAGCCTACTGCGACCACACTCTTTCGGCAACTCCGTTTTTTATTAATCAACTGACAGAGGTGTTTTTGGAAGAGAACTCAGGGCTTGAGCTTTATAATGTGCAAAACTCACACAACGATACAACACAGGTCTCCTCGATATATGTCAATCAAAATCGTGGTAGCAACTTCCATTCAAATATAGTAACGCTACACGGCGGTTTGATAAGAAACGAACTAAGAGTGAAACTGTTGGAAAAGGAAGCAAACTGCAATATATCCGCCATAAATCTTACCGACAGAAAGCAACACGTTGATAATCACACATGTATCGACCATATTGCACCCAACTGCACAAGCAACCAACTCTACAAAGGTATTTACGATGATGAAGCAACTGGTGCTTTTACAGGAAGAATATATGTAAACAAAGGAGCCCAAAAAACGGAAGCATACCAGTCAAACAAAAATATTTTGTTAACACCAAATGCCAAAGTCCATTCACGTCCACAGTTAGAAATATACGCCGATGACGTTAAATGCTCGCACGGCGCAACAACCGGACAGTTAGACCAAAATGCAATATTTTATATGCAATCGCGTGGCATTGACAAAAAAGAGGCACGAATGTTAATGATGTACGCTTTCGCAAACGAAATTATATCGAAAATAAAAATAGAACCTCTTGCAGCAAAAATCGAGGGTCTGATATACCGCAGACTTCGTGGCGAATTGTCGCGATGCGCCCATTGTGCAATTAAGTGCAGTTAAATTTTTGTAAAATGAATATTGAAAAGATAAGATCAAAATTTGCAATTTTAAATCAAAAGATTTACAACAAACCCCTTGTATATTTTGATAATGCGGCAACCACGCAAAAACCGCAAAGCGTCATAGATACCATGAACGAGTTTTACACCATGTGGAACTCAAATGTTCACAGAGGCGTTCATTATCTAAGCAACTACTGCACAGATGCTTGCGAACAAGCAAGAAAAACAGTAGCCGATTTTATTGGAGCAAGCTCCGAGAAAGAGGTAATTTTCACACAAGGCACCACTGACTCGGTAAATATAGTTGCCGACACGTTCTGCCGTAAATATTTAACGGCTGGAGACGAAGTTCTTGTTTCACAAGTCGAGCACCACAGTAATTTTGTCCCATGGCAACAAGCAGCTAAATATCACAATGCAAAATTCGTAGTTTTTGATATGCTCCCCGACGGACGTATTGACATAGAAGATTTTAAGTCGAAGCTATCTGACAAAACAAAAATTGTTGCAGTAAACCATGTTAGCAATGCTTTAGGAACAATAAAACCAATTAAAGAG
>DAOSIN010000214.1:0-4037 GCA_035366675.1 Salinivirgaceae bacterium
AAGCAGCAAAACAAATCAAAGCCATTCATCCACACATATCAATAATAGCTCAAACAGCATATTCAAACTATAACGATGTGGTAACTGCCCTTGAGTCGGGGTGTGATGACTTTATAGTTAAACCTCTTAAACCCAAAAAACTTAAATCAATGATTAAGAAATATTTACGCGATAAAACTCTTAAAAACTGATTAATAGTTTACCATCAAAAATAAGTACAATTGAAATATGGATTTTAATAAAGTTTTAAATTATAGAAAGAGCATTCGTTCTTTTACAAGTGAACAACTAACTGATACACAAATATTAGAACTTAAAAATTCAGTACTAAAAGTCCCTTCAGCTAAATCAATTTATCCTTGGAAACTCTATTTTGTGACTAATAAAGAGAAAATTGAAGCACTATCTAAGTTTAAGAGCAGTTCTGATTTTATCAAACAAGCACCACTACATGTTGTGGTGGCGGCTGACACAAGCCTATCTGATATGTGGATAGAAGACTGTTCAATAGTTGCTACGTACTTGTTACTCAAAGCGGTAGATTTAGGACTTAGTGCATGTTGGCTTCAAGTTAGAAACCGACCGCACAACGACAAAATAAGTGCACGACAATATATTTCCAATCTTATTGATTTGCCAGAATCATTTGATATTGAGTGTGTTATTGCAATCGGATATCCAAAATCTGAACCTTCTCCACATGATGTACATTACACCGAAAGCAATGATAAATTTGTGGACATAAAATAAAACAGCAAAACCACATTTTATACCAAATTATGTTTGATTTAGAAATTAGAAATCCAAAATCTGTTTAATCTGTTTGCTCTGTGTTCTATGATTGATTGTCCTTTTTGTCGATTAGCTTCATCTGGTACGTATTTTTACGAAAACAGATATTTTTTCGCCGCTTACAACATCTCTCCAATATTGCCCGGACACTCACTTGTAATTCCGAAACGCCATGTAGTGCGGCTTGCAGATTTATCTGAAACAGAAACGCATGAAGCAATGCCATTTGTAATTAATGTAAACAGAATTTTATCGGAACTCTTTAAAACACAAGATTTTGATATAAGCATTCAAGACGGGACGGCAGCTGGGCAAACCGTAATGCACCTACATATACACATAATTCCTAGAATATTAGACGATTTACCCAACGCAGGCGACTGGTACGACTTACTATATAATGACGATAAAAGAATGATTGATAGCGAGTTACGTCCAAAGCTATCAAACGAAAAGTTAAACGCCATAACTTTAAAATTAAAAGACGTTTCACAAAAATTATTTAACGATTAAATTTTCAAACATAGTATAAATGAAAAAGATATTAAACGGCACAATCATTCTATTAATAGCCTTAGTATTAGCTTCTTGCAACAGTAATCAACAAAAGTCTGACACTCAACAACCTAACGACAACAAGTATGCGCAGGGTTTTGAAATTATTACCGAAACAGACGGATACACAATTAAATTACTATCTCCGTGGATGGACAACTATTCAACAACATACACTTATAGACTTACAACTAACGATACAGCCAACTATTCAAATACAATTGAAAATCAGGTTGTTCCAATACCTGTAAAACGAATTGCAATAATGTCAACTACGCATTTGGCTATGATAGCAGCTTTGGATGAGACACATTCTGTTGTTGGAATATCGGAGAGTAGATACGTTTACGATTCGCTTTTTTGGAAAATTTATGAACAGAATGGCATTTCAGATATTGGCTACGAAAACTCAATTGATGTTGAAAAGATATTGGAACTCAAGCCGGATGCTATTTTCGTTTACGGATTATCGCAAGGCATTTCACAAACATTCCACAGAATTGTAAAAATGGGAGTGCCTGTTGTGTTCGTTTCCGAGTTTAACGAAACTACCCCTTTAGCAAAATTGGAGTGGCTAAGGTTTATGGGTTGTTTTTACAACAAATTAGATATTGCCGATACCATTATTAGCCACAAAATAGACGCTTATAACAGATATAAGGATATTGCCAGTCAAGTAAAAACGAGACCAACCGTATTAACAGGATTACCTTGGAAAGATATGTGGAATATTTCGGGAGGCAACACATTTACCGCTGCGCTTATATCCGATGCAGGAGGCGAGTATATCTATTCGCATCTTAATCAGAAGGTTAATTACCAATTGGGAATTGAGGAGGTTTTTTTACACGCAGGAAACGCCGATTTTTGGATAAATACAGGAATTGCAAACAGTTTGTCAGATATATCAATGACTGATAAGAGATTTGTCGAGTTTAAAGCATTTGCCAATAAAAAGGTCTTCAACAACAATAAAAGACAGAACAATGCAGGTGGCAACGACTATTTAGAATCAGGAATTGTTAGCCCCGAAATAATACTTAAAGATTTAATCTCAATTCTACATCCCGAATTGCTTACAGAACATGAATTATACTACTATAAACAGTTAGAATAGTAGTTAACAATTAATATGTTGAAAATATAATAATTGTCCAGTCCTTCTTATTTGCATACAACCTTACATAAAACTTAACATATATTTAACAATACTTTGTTTGTTGATAAAAAAAAACTACTCACATTTGCAACAAACAAAATAACCAATATGTTAAAAACAAAATCTTTAAAACTTATATTGATAATTAGTTTTATCATCACGCAGTCTGCAGTTTACTCAAAACCAACGTTTCTGAGAGACAGTATTGAAAGCGACAGTACAGTAGAACAATTTCAAATACTATCCAAAACTTATAATTCATCTTCTGGAGTTGGTTATTTGAATTTTCGTGATTTTGCAACATCGCCACTATTTTACAGAGGGGTTATGTTTTATTTTTCAGGTGGTCAGACATTTGTTTTCCCAAAAATCGAGTTAGACTATAAATTAGGCTTTAATATTTATGGTGCCGATGCAAAAATTCCGAAAAGTTCATTAATTAATCCCAACGCGTTCTCTATGGGTATGGGATTAGATCTAGAATTTTCGACTTTCTATCAACACTCTAAATTAATTTTTAATAAACATAGAGTGCAAATAGGAGGAGTAGGGGTGTTTACATCAAACTTTCGTTACAATCCATATTTAGGAAATAACGGATTAGCTGCAGACAATTTGGTAAATTTAATGGTATCGGGGCGTGTTGTGCGCGATATCTCAAGAACTATGGAGAAAACAATTAATCTGTATATTTATAAGATAAAACTTAAACCTATGAAACGTGATTTGATGTTTCAAGCCGATGTGGGAGTACTAAACATTAACCATCGTCCGGGATATGCCTACTCGTATGAAAGTGAGGTGATTGGAACCGAAACAAGTCCAGTAAAATGGTTTTTTGATGGTTACAAATGGTCTGTAAATGGCTGGCGTTTAAGAACACACCTGATATATAAAACTTACAATAAAAAAGGTAATGCACAAAGCATTGCCTATGTATGGGAAGCCTTTAATGCTAAAGGAAAAATAGAGCCTTTTCAAATGGCTACACATTCAATTCGTTTTACAAGATATTTAGATTTAGATTTAAATTAATATAACTATGCGCAAATTATTAATAATCCTCATTGTTCTTATTGTATCACAATCGTGTGAGAAAATTCTGTTTGAGCCAGATTTAGCATCAACAAATCCGTATGACAATTTCGATTATTTGTGGGATGAAGCTGACAGAAAGTATTCATACTTCGAACTTAAAAACATCGATTGGAACGAAATCAAAACTACATATCGAGCAAAACTATTTCCCGGTATGTCAGAAGACTCACTATTTAACGTTCTTAAAGCAATGTTATTTGAACTGCGTGACGACCATACAAATCTAATATCGCCATTTAATATTGCAATCTATTATGTTGAACTACAGAGTCCCCCAAACTTTTTTGCAAGAACCATTCAAGATTATTATCTGAAAGAGAATGTATATTATACGGGAGCTTTTACTCATGCTTTTTTGGCAAATAATAGAGTAGGCTATATAAGATATAGCTCATTTATGGACTCATTTTCAGATGAACAGTTAGATTTTATT
>DAOSIN010000215.1:0-4027 GCA_035366675.1 Salinivirgaceae bacterium
TTTTTTGAAAAAAACTTAAATTTAATTTGTTTTTTACTTAGAATACTCAGCCACCAGTAACGGTCGCTGAGTGAAGCATTTCGGTGGTTGTTGAGCTAAATTGAAACACTCCTCTCGGCAACCAAGTGTACCGCTTTTAACTTTACAAACTTTTAACTTTTAACTGTGAGTTCTACTTTAACTTACCTGCTACTTGTGTAATCAGCTCAAAATCAAACGAAAGAGTAAAGTAGGCATTAAATTTCCATTGGTTTACAGTTGGTATTGGAACACCTAAGGGTAAATCACCTCCTTCACTAAATCCTTTTTTCAAAACGCGGAATTCAGCAATATTTACACCTGCATTTATATGTATAAAGTCAAATATTTTGAGATTTGGGCCGAAATAAAAGTTCTTGAAAAGATTTTTTCCGCCAAATCCAATAAACCAACCTAAATCAGTAGTATAGCGTGCTTCCTCTTTCGATAGTTTGAACATACGGACTGTCGCACCTGTGACTAAGTCAAACTCAACACTTCCTGCATTTTCATTAGTTATCTCGTAACTTTCATAATTATTAATGTCTTTTGGAGCTAACATATAGAGAGGCGTTCTGTAGGTGCGCATTGCAACACCTTGAACAACAGCGACTTGTTTTTCGCGCTTATCTCTTGAAGCAAGTCGGGCTCTTAGTTCTGCCGTTTCTGATTTTGCATGCTTTCGCTCTTGATCTGCCTTAATATAAGATTGTTGAGCTAATGACAGAGTGTCGCGTAGAGAATCAATTGTTTTTTTATTATCCTCATACCGAGATGACATCTTTGATATCTCTTCATCTTTGCGCTCTATCTCGCGCTGTTTCTCTTGAACGCTTTGTCTCAGCAACTCTATTTCCCGCAGTCTACCTGATGTTTCTTACTCTTTTGCGCTTAACTTACCTTCCAAGGTCACTAAATCTATTTTTGAATCAAGAACAGCTATATTATATAACTCCTCTTTTTGTTTAATAGTTGCATCCTTTTCTTTTAGCTGTGCTGCCTGATCCTCAATAAGTTCCTTTTGTTTCGATATTTCTTGACGTAAGTCGGTTATTTTGTTGTTCAAATCAACGTTAACTTCTGTTAATTCGTGATATTTTGTTTCTATAGAATCTGCTACAAATTCCCAATGATCACAAACTTGTTTTAACGAATCTGCCCTAATTAGCAGTGAATTAGAAAACATATTACCCGATTCGACCATTTGTTTGAATTCTGTAACTGAATCGGAATATGTATTAATCACATTTTCCAAAGAGTCTATTTTTAGAAACGCTTGTTCTATAATGTAATTAGTTAAGTCTGAACCAATTGTATCATTCTGATAATTACGACTTTGCAGTAAAGTAGAATTAAAACTTTTACCATTTAAATTAAAAGTAACAAACGAAAATGCTACAATAAAAATTAACAAATCTCTCATTTGAATAATTGTGTTTTAAATATTACAAATTAGCATAATATAGTACAATCAACGTAGATACTGACAACAATATACTTAAGTTAAATGAATCAATTCTATTTATTATAGTCGCTAAATTTTTTTCTACCGAAAATAAAAAAGTTAATTACAATACTTTTTGTCCATATTTCAGGAAAAGTTTTTAAGCCTGTTCTGTCAATTTTGTACTGTTTTCGCATTGAGAAAAAACTCCAATAGGCTCGAAACAGTGCCAATGAAAACTTAAATTTACCCTGTACAAAAAATATCGCTGCTGAGGCTAAATCTAAGAAAAAGCGTATGAACAAAACCTTTGCCAAACTCCGTTTTTTAAGATTCTTATATAAAAGCAAAAGGTTGTTTCTGTAGTTCAGAAATATTTTCCTTGGGCTGTCATTTGGGAGAGTTCCTCCTCCAACGTGATAAACTTTCGAGTTGTGACAACTATAAACCTGATAACCAGCATTTTTCATTCTCCAGCAGAGGTCAATCTCTTCCATATGGGCAAAAAAGTTATCGTCAAATCCACCAAGACTATGAAATAGCTCGGCTCTAACAAACATACATGCCCCACTTGCCCAAAAAACGGAAATTGAGGTATCATATTGTCCTTTATCTTTTTCGACTTTTGAAATTATGCGCCCCCGACAGAACGGATATCCCAAATAGTCGATAAATCCTCCTGCTGCGCCTGCATACTCAAAAGTATCTCTATCTGAATATGACAAAAGTTTTGGAGCTGCAGCAGCAATTTTTTCATTTTTCTCAAATTCACTAATTACCGGAAATATCCAATTTGGAGTGACCTCAATATCTGAATTTAATATTATATAATATTCTGCATCAATCTTTTGCAATCCCTTGTTGTATCCGCCTGTAAATCCATAATTTTTATCTAAGCATACCAAATTAACCTGTTGAAAACTATTTTTTACAAACGATACCGAGTCATCTGTGGAACCATTATCTATAATCCAAATTGAAATATCAGGATGTGTTGAATGTTCAACAATAGTTGGTAAAAACTTTTCAAGATAATGAACACCGTTCCAATTGAGTATTGCGATTGCGATTTTTGACTTCATTGTTTTATAAGTGATAAAACGATATAAGTAGTTAATAACAACTATTTAATGCTTATATTATATCTGTTTTTAATAAATTTTGATTGCTAGTAATTCTTTTTATAGTTAAAGTACTGTTATTTAACAACTTTATATAAAAAGTAAACTAACCGAGTGCAAAAATAATCAATTTTTAAAAGCAACCTAATGAAGTTACAAGCAATGTGCAATTAGCAATGTGCAATGAACAATGAAAAGTTACGAATTACGAATTAAAAATTTTTCCTTTGTACCTACCCTGCTACTTGTCTAATTTCTATCTTCTAATTTTTTAAGATTTGGACTATAGTATATGTATAATCGGTATAAATTTTGGTAGCATTGAGTAAAGTTTAAAATTAATGACTAATTTTATACGGTCAAATGTCACGACATTTTATATAGTTACAAAAACACAGAAATGAATTTTACTCTTCAAGAACAAAAATATGTATTATCAAGTTTTGAAAATTTAATTTCATCGTGTCCACGTTGTCACGACGATGAAAAAATCAAGTTACTACGTAAAGCCTTCGAGTTTGCACATAAAGCACATTACCCCACAAGACGTAAATCTGGCGAACCGTATATTCTGCATCCTATCAGTGTTGCATTAATTTGTTGTACAGAGTTAAACTTAGGAACTACGTCAATGGTTGCCGCACTATTGCATGATGTAGTTGAAGATACGGAAGTTACAGTTGAAGATATTAAAAGTGAGTTTGGCAAGGAGATATCCATCATGGTTGATGGTTTAACGAAAATCAGCGGTGCGATTAGTGTAACAAACTCGATGCAGTCAGAGAATTTTAAGAAAATATTGATGACTATGTCGCAAGACATTAGGGTTATGCTGATAAAACTGGCTGACAGGCTGCACAATATACGCACCTTAGACTCGATGCCACGCCACAAACAACTAAAAATAGCGTCTGAAACTTTTTATATTTTTGCTCCTATCGCCCATCGTATAGGCTTATACTCCATTAAAACAGAATTAGAAGATAATGCTTTTAGAATCAAACAGCCAAAAGAGTGTGCCGAAATAGAACGAAAACTTAAAAACACTGATGCTCAAAGAACTATGTTTATCAACAAGTTTTCGCTTCTTATTATAACTCGTCTTACTGAAAAAAAGTACGATTTTGATATTTCAGGTCGTCCTAAAAGTTTGTACGGAATATATCAAAAAATGATAAAAAAGGGAATACCTTTTGAAGAGATATATGATTTATTTGCAATCAGAATAATTTTTACACCAAAAGAAAATGAGGGTAGCGAAAAAGAACAATGTTTCAAAATTTACTCTATTGTTACTGATATTTATACTCCCAGACCTGACAGATTAAGAGATTGGGTAACAAGACCAAAAGAGAATGGATATGAATCTTTGCATTCTACCGTAATGGGACCTAATGGACAGTGGGTCGAGGTGCAGATAAGAACAAGAAGAATGGACGAAATT